>JAOUOM010000359.1 GCA_029880385.1 Cyclobacteriaceae bacterium
GACGTAGATCGCCTCATCAACACCATCAACCTGATCGAAGGTGAGCTACGCGATGCGCGGCAGGTAGATGCCAAATCAAATAAATATTTTTATTTCCTTGGACTTGGACTACTATTGCTCCTCCTGGATGTAATGTTAAACATTAGACTGATCCGGATATGATAAAATACCTTGCCCTATTCTTCCTGCTGATCACCACTTCCAATCCGGCTGAAATTGCACGTGTCAACCGGCTGAAAAAAGAGGCCGAAAGGGCGTTTATGGAAAAGGATTTTGAAACAGCCATTCGCAACTACCGTTACCTGAGCGACAGCCTGGCCATAGACGAGGATCCCCTCAACCTGAACCTGGCCCATGCCTACTTTCAGTCTGGCGACACCACAAATGCACGATCCTATTACGCTACCGCTGCCACATCCGATCAGGCAGGCCTGAAGTCCATCGCCTATCAGCAACTAGGTGTAATAGCCAAAAACGGAAATAACCTGAAGGAGTCCCTCCAGTTCCTCAAAGCCTCGATCAAGGCAGACCCGACCAACCAGGCGGCACGCTATGATTATGAACTGGTCAAAAAACTACTAAAGGAACAGGAGCAAAATCAAGGGCAAGACAAAGACAAAGTCGAACCTTCAGAATATGCCAAAAATTTGAAAATGAAGTCTGACGAACTCAGGTATCAGGGAAAATTTAACGAGGCATTATCTATTCTTCAGGAAGGCCTCAAGAGAGATAAAACCATTGAAGCCTATAACGAATATATGGGGAGATTAGCTAAAGTCATAGGAGAATAACAGATGAGAACATTCCTATTTTTTATCATGGTCACAACATTTTATGCCGGGTTTTCCCAACAACCTGCTTCCTATTTCTATAATACCTCGGCAAATACATACATAGAAGGTGATCTGCAAAAAGCATTGGGCATTTTGAATGAAGGTATTCGGCAATATCCTTCCAATCAGGAGTTAAAGGATCTGAAAAGGAGAATTACGGACGAAGAGGAACAAAAACAGGATAAACAGGAAAAAGAGGAGCAGGAGAAAAAAGAAGAAGAGAATAAAGAAAACCAGCAAAACCAGGAACAAAACCAGCAGGAGCAGGATCAGGAAAAAAAGGAAGGCGAAAACCAGGAACAACAGGAACAGCAGGACGGGGAAGAGAAAAAAGAGGAAAATCAGAATGAGGATATGAATACCCGCCAGAAACTCGAGGAAATGAACATCAGCGAGGAAAAAGCAGAAATGATCCTGGAGGCCATGAAAAACAGTGAAATTCAATATTTACAACAGCAAAAGCGAAAAGCGGGCAAACGTCCTCAAAGTGGCAAACCCGACTGGTAAACCCGGCTTTTGAACACATAAACCCAATACCCACATTCTATGGAAGAAGTTTTTATCCTGTCAGCCGTTCGTACGCCCATTGGTAGTTTTGGCGGTTCTCTTGCCGGTTTTTCGGCCACCCAGCTCGGCTCCATTGCCATCCGGGGTGCTATACAGAAATCCGGCCTTCCGGCCGACCAGGTCGATGAAGTGTTTTTTGGCAATGTGGTCAGTGCAGGACTCGGACAGGCTCCTGCCCGACAGGCTGCACTCGGTGCCGGACTGGGGCATCATGTCCCCTGCACCACCGTCAACAAAGTATGTGCTTCCGGCATGAAATCGGTTATGCTCGGTGCCCAGTCCATTATGCTGGGTATCAACGACGTGGTAATGACCGGTGGCATGGAGAGCATGTCCAATATCCCCTACTACCTGCCCAAAGCCCGCACCGGCTACAAATACGGGCACGGCCAAGTCATCGACGGCTTGCTCCATGACGGGTTATGGGAAGCCTACAACCAATTTGCCATGGGCAACTGCGCCGATCACACGGCCAGGGAAATGAACATCAGCCGGGAAGAACAAGACAGCTATGCCATCCGGTCCTACCAGCGAACGGCAGCCGCAACAGAAGCGGGCAAATTCATCGACGAAATCATCCCGGTCGATATCCCACAGCGTAAGGGCGATCCCCTCCGGTTTGATACGGATGAGGAATACAAAAATGTCTTTTTTGATAAAATCCCCACTCTCCGGCCGGTCTTCAGTGCCGATGGTACCGTCACGGCAGCCAATGCCTCGACCATAAACGATGGGGCATCGGCCATCCTGCTCATCAGCAAGCGGAAAATGACCGAACTGGGACTACGTCCCCTGGCCAAAATCCGGGGCTTCGGCGATGCCGCACAAGACCCCTTGTGGTTCACAACCGCCCCGTCATTGGCTATCCCCAAGGCCCTCAAACATGCAGGCATCCAGGCTTCCGATGTGGATTTCTATGAAATAAACGAGGCCTTTTCCGCTGTGGCCATTGCCAACAACCGAACCCTTAACCTCGATCCCGAACGTGTCAACGTATTTGGCGGAGCCGTCGCCATGGGGCACCCCCTGGGTGCTTCCGGTGCCCGCATCATCACCACCCTTCACTCCGTGCTGGCCGACCATAAGGCTTCACTGGGCGTAGCCGGCATTTGCAACGGCGGAGGGGGAGCCTCTGCCATCGTCATCGAAAAAGTATAGCGGTTCCGGTTAAAACAAAAAAGAGAAGGCAATTGACACAAGTCACGCCAGCTTTGGGATTTAAAATCCACTATATCTCTGGTTCGACATGCCCTACGGAACATGTCGGACAGCTTAAGTAAAACCAAACACAAAGACAACGACAACAGGGGCTGATATGGCCCCTTTTTTATGGTCAAAAGCAAAGGAGGAGCGCCACCGGCTGGCCGCCCGACACCTGTACGCCCGTGCTCCGCCACAGCCCCCGTGCTGCCCACGCCCGGGGCTAGGCAGCAGCTGCTGAGCCCTTTACCGGCAAACTACAACTAGGCAGGCACGCTTGCGTATGGTTGCTATTGCTACGGAGGCAATGAAAATACTAAGTCGCGGACACTTTAGCGCGGAAGTTACTTCCGTACTTCAGCATTGTTTTTTTATCCCCATCCTATACATTCAATTGGTAGAACAGTACTTCCTATTTTTACGCTACGCCGAGGTAGGGGAAATTCAAGTATTATAAACTAAAGGATTTGAAATCCTTTTTATCTATCCTTCGACATGCCTTTCGGAACATGTCGAAGAGCAGGGGCAGTAGTAGGGCTCGCTGGTCAGTTTTTTAATGCAACTTCAATAGCTTTTTCAAGAATTGCATCACGCCCCATACGAATGTCCTCAAGGGTCGGTGGTACTTCTATGTCTGGAATGATTCCAATTCGTTGAGTCTCCCTACCATCAGGATAGAAAACACCTAACCCGGTAATCCAGGTAGTTTTGTCATCAAAAAATATATAGTCAGCAACATTTCCATCAGCACCAGAAGTTTGGCGGCCAACCGTAATGGATCCCTCAATAGTTTGCAATGCCATCACAAAAGATTCCCCACGACTTATTGTTTCTTCATTCATTAGGATTACTACTTTGCCTTTGTAAGGGGAAGGATTCGTTATTCCAATTGAGTCAGCATTAAACTTTATGAACCGACCTGGGTATGTCAAATCGGGTTGAGTATAACTTGCAAATACTTTTTTTTCATAGTTGAAATATCCCACTAACTCATTCCAAATAAACGGAGGATATCCACGCAAATCAAAAATAATGGCCTTAGTGTTAGTGAGCTCCTTCATCATTTGGGGTAAGTTTTCAAGTGTCACAACATCCTCCTCCATAGTTACATAACCGATATTTCCGTTAAGGATTTCCCATTTTTTCACAGGAGT
>JAOUOM010000360.1 GCA_029880385.1 Cyclobacteriaceae bacterium
CATCTTCCTAGCGTCAGATGAAAGTTTCCCGGCCGGGAACGGCTCGCGATGACGATCTACTTGGTGGCTTGGGCTATGAAGCGTTTGCCAATCCAAATTTGAGACTTTAAACTCTGAAGCTTAAAGTAGCGTGAATTCGGGATATGAGGGATTAAAGCCCATTGATATTCAATTGAATAGATATTTCGAGACCCTCAATATGACAACTAATTTTTCAATTTTGTCATGTTGAGCCACGTCGAAACATATTTTGGATTAAAAGAAGGGAATCTTCAATTGAATATCAAACAAAATAACCTTTGCCTATCCCGAGTTCACGTTAAAGTAGCGTGGAATAAGTCATTGTTATGTTAAATAGGATCTCATCTACGTCCAGGCGGGCTGGCCTGACAGAAAAGCGGGGTTGGCGTTGGACTTGAGCGTGGAAGGACTAGCCGTCGGCGACTAGCCGTCTGCCATTATTCTGTCTTGATTAAATATCAATCAGAAAGGTGCGTAGGCCAGCCAAAATACCGGGCCAGCGTCCGGCCTTGCGGGCTGAAGTGATTATTTTGGCTTGATTTCTTTGTTTACTTTCTGCATCAAGGCAGAAAGTGAAAGCCCAGCGGCTTGAGCGTAAAAAGAGCGAATACCAATAAAGTTCAGATTGATCAAACTATGAGCTCTTTGGAATCTGCTGAGTAAATTGAATGAGATTGCCACGTCGCTAATGCTGTCGCAAAAGCTCCTCGCAATGACGTGCTACTTGTGGGCTTGTGCTGTGGGTAACAAAGCGCTGGCAAGCAAGTGTTCCCGACGATTTGTAACGCTCTATTTTGAAGAATCCAACATCATATGTCAAATTTGCGAATCTCAGCGATTAGAAAGTCGGGATCTCTTGCATTTGGGCTGGTCATCAGGCCTTAGCCTGAAAGTGCGGTGGGAAACTATTAATAGGTGTGCAAGGGCATTGAGCGCCTGGCCGGATTAGGGCAAGGCCTTGCGCGGCTATTTAATATAACGTCTAATTATATAACATGGGAAATCGTGATTAGGAGTTCTTGAAAAATGGAAAATCGTGATTAGGAGTTCTTGAAAATCGGAGCACTGCATGTCAATATTCGCCCCGATACTTCAGGGCTTAACATAATATCATTATATAAGCACGGTTGTGCGGTTGGATGGATTTGCCTTCTGAAATCATTTTGAGAATATGAATTTGCCTTAACATAAAATCTTTACCGTTATCGAACTGCTTTGCTGACGCTGCACCAGATTCGATAACTGATTTTATGTTAAATACTCGCTGTGCTCGTATTACGGCAAATTCATAGCATTGTTATATAATTTATATTATGTTAAGTAGTGTTGAATTATGTAGTTCGGGCTTTTGTCCTGTTGTGCTAAATCCGATACATTAATGATGCTCACGCCAGGGAAATCTCCATCCCATCATACATCCGTTCAAACGCACATTCGTGCAAAGCCAGCATCTCGTCACCCATATGTGTCAGCAACATACGTTTGGTACGCAGCTGCCCGTGCTTTTCCTGCAAAGTCCGCAACGACAGATGCCCCGGTGACTCCGTACCATACTGATTGCATTCGGTGATAAACAAATCCGTTCCGTCCGCCAGTTCGATCAGGCGATCATCCCACTCCGTATCGCCCGTAAAGGCAAACTGGAATGAACCTTCCCGGAACCTGAGCCCATGTGGCCGCGAGGCTGGTGCATGCGTTACGGGAATGGCCCGCACGTCTACATCGCCAGCTGTCTGCCACTGATGCGTGTATTCGACAAATTGCCACCCCAATTCATCCAGCAACCCGCCGGTGCCCGGATACAGGGCTTCCTGCAATTGCCGCACCTTATCGGCCACGCCTTCAGGCCCATAGACGGTTACAGGCCTTGTCTCCTGCAACATAAACCGGTGATAGATTACCAAAAAAGGCAGCCCGCCATAATGATCCCCATGAAAATGGCTAAGAAAAATCCGGTCAATACGACCGATAGCACAGCCCAGTTGTTTGAGGCGCACCAGCGTGCTTGCCCCGCAATCGATCAGGTAATCCGGACCATCCACGGCAGTTATCAAAAATGAGGTGGTAAACTTCCCCCCACTGGCAAAGGCATCCCCCGAGCCCAACACGGTCAGTTTTTTGTTCATAAAATATGGAAGCAGATTAAAATCATTGCATTGTAGCCCTTATTCAGGCTAAATTAACAGCTATGATTGAAATTACATATTATGGACATAGTTGCTTTCAGGTAAGGACGGATGTCCGGATTTTATTCGATCCGTTTATTTCACAAAACCCTCTGGCGTCTTTCGTCCGTTTGTCAGACCTACACCCCGACTACCTGCTCCTGACGCACGGACACGGGGATCATGTGGCAGACGTCATGGAATTTGCCGATCAGCCACAGATAAAAGGCCTGGTCGCGATATACGAAATAGCCACCTGGTTTGAAAATAAAGGCTTTCCCGGCACGCATGGCCTCAATTTCGGAGGAACCTATTGTTTTACCGGTGATACATCGGCCAAACTGGTACAGGCCCAACACTCCAGTTCACTCCCCGATGGCAGCTATGGCGGACAGGCAGGATCCTTTATCCTGAAGAGCAACGGCAAAACCCTCTTTGTTGCCGGGGATACGGCCTTGCATTCGGATATGCAATTATTTGGCGAATATGAGCATTTCGATTTGGCAATCCTTCCCATCGGTGGCACCTATACGCTTGATGTACACGATGCCATCCGGGCGGCCAGGTTCCTTCAGTGCAGCCATGTGGTGGGTTGCCACTACGATACCTTTCCGGCAATACAGATCGACAAACCTGCCGCCATCCGGGCATTTAAGGAAGCAGGTATTATCCTGCACCTGCTAAAAGTGGGTGATAAAATCGGAATTTAACCCAGTGCTTCTTTTAAGCTTGCAATTTCGGAAGGCGAATTCCCGATAAAGATCTTGTCGTCCACGATCACGACAGGACGCTTGAGAAACGTGTATTCTTCGAGTATCAGCGAGCGGTAATCCGACTCGGTAAGCGTATGACCTGCCAGGCCGAGGCTTTTGTATTTTTGCGCTCTTCGCGAAAACAGTGCTTCGAACGACCCGGCCAATTCACCCATTTTATCTACTTCCGGGACTTGCAGCGGCTGCGCTTTGATATCCTGTTTCACAAAATCATTCAAAGCAGCCCCTAATTCATCCATGATTCTTTTGCATGTAGAGCACGTGGATAAATAATATATTTTCTTCATAATATGCAAAAATAAACGACATCTGCGCTTTTATCCAACTCTAACTTCGTAAAAGTCATGCCATTAACATAAAACCTTATCCGGTACACGCCGGATGGTTGAAATCGTGAAAAGTAACACGTATCTTGTTTGTCTTAAAATGACGCTTACATGAGAAACCTTACTTCCCTCCTGTTGCTGTTGGCGGGTTTTGTCACCTACGCCCAGTTTTCACTTGAAGACATACTAAAATATCCGTTTCCAGCTGACCTTGTGGCGGCCCAAACGGTCAACCGGATTGCCTGGACGGTAAATGAAAGGGGTAAACGAAATGTCTATGTAGCGGAAGGCCCTGCCTATGCTGCGCGCAAACTCACGTCCTATGAGCAGGATGATGGTCAGGAAATCAGTAGTTTATCACTTTCCGCTGATGGCAAACGAATCGTATACGTGCGTGGTGGTGAGCATGGATCCAACTGGGATGATGATGTCACCCTCAACCCGCTATCGATGCCTTTTCCCGAAAAA
>JAOUOM010000361.1 GCA_029880385.1 Cyclobacteriaceae bacterium
ATCCATGATAACGGAGCTGCAGGTGGAATCAAAAGAAGATGGAAAAATAGCCATTCCGGCTAAAATCCTGTTGGAAACCCTCCGCAACCTGCCCGAGCAGCCTGTGGCCTTTACCATCGACGAAGGCACCTACAGCATCGAAATAAGTTCGGACAACGGCCGCTACAAACTGGCCGGTGAAAATGCGACTGACTTCCCCAAAGTACCGAGTGTATCAGAAGGATTTTCTGTCAACATGTCGTCAGACATCCTGGCGACAGCCATCAACAATACCATTTTTGCAACCAGTAATGACGAATTGCGTCCGGCAATGACGGGCGTGTACATCAAGCTGGAAGAAACGCATACGACATTTGTAGCAACGGATTCACACCGGCTGATCCGCTACCGACGGGTAGATGTGGCTTCTGAAATGAGCCATACCATGATCATTCCACGCAAGGCACTTACGCTCCTCAAAACCACCCTGCCCCAGGAAAATACGAATGTGGCAATAGAGTTTAATGCTAGTAACGCTTTCTTTGATTTTAACAACATCAAAATGATTTGTCGCCTGATCGACGAACGTTACCCGGATTATGAAAATGTAATTCCGTCAGGCAATAACAATGTGATGACGATCAACCGTGGTGAGTTTTTATCTTCGCTCAAGCGGATTGCCATCTATTCAAACAAGACGACTTATCAGGTCAGGCTGAAAATAACAGGTAGCGAACTTCTGATTTCGGCCGAAGATTTGGATTTCTCGAACGAAGCAAGTGAGCGGTTGGCCTGTGAACATGACGGAGGCGATATCGAAATCGGTTTCAATGCCCGGTTTTTGATTGAAATGCTAAACAACCTTTCGTCAAACGAAGTATACCTGAAACTCAGTGAGCCTAACCGTGCGGGAATCTTATTCCCGTCGGACAAAGACGAAAACGAAGATGTACTCATGCTGATTATGCCGGTCATGATTAACAACTACGTATAATTTTTCCTGAAAAATATTGATACGGGCGCGCCGGTTTCACCGGCGCGCCCGTATTTTTTCCCCCAACCGCAAATGATCGGTGCTTTTGCAAGCCCTCCTCGTAAAACCCGCTTGTCCTCTTTCCGGACAAACGTAAACCACAGCCGATAACCAACGCCTAGTTTTGACCCGGTACCCGCCCTACTTTCATCCTTACCTCTTCAATATCGAGCGTCTCAAGTAGTTCGAGGATGCCCGGAAACCACCGGTGGTGATACCCAAACCTGGCTTCCCTAAATTCTGAAATGGCTTCCTCCCTCGACCAGCCTTCATCGATCATCCGATAGGCTGCGATAATGGCACCAGTCCGATCCGAGCCATGAAGGCAATGAACTAATACAGGCTTTTGCGCCCGATGCAGTGCGCGCATTGCCATCACAAGATCATCCTGCGACATCTGCCACGCATTGATGGGTACATGAACCGGACGCAAGGATGTACCCCTGATCCGACGGGAATCGCTTATCCGGTTGCGGGTATTCAGCACGGTCATTATCCCCAACTGTTCAAGCTCCCGCATTGCCTCCCTGTCCGGCTGCTCCGAGCGATACAGGCTGTCATTCAATTTGTAGAGATTATGAAGGGCATCGGCATCCACTTTTTGAACCTCCTGTGAATATACCGGATATGCCAGCACAAATCCTATCAGGCCACAAATCCACATCGCATCTATTGATTTCATATGTTGCTTCGTTAATTCCGGCAAAAACCCTCCGGTTAGGCATACACCCCGGCCGAAAGCCGATGGCCCAGACCTGCCGTTTGCCCGGAGGCGGGTGACTGGGCCCGGCGCGAGGAGGCCAGGTGTGGCTGCCCGGGCGCAGGCCTGAGGGCACTCCCCCTATTTCACAATCGTCACCGCCCCATACTGAACCAGCACGCCCAATTGGGGCTCTTCGATACTCGTATAACGGATGGTGTAGGCAAATGTGTCAGGCCCCATGATCGCCCCGTTAAAGCTGCCGTCCCAGCGAAAATCCTGGCGATCAGCATAGTAAACCAGTTCGCCCCACCTCGAATAAATAAATATCTCAAACTTGTCGATAAAGGCATTGGGGTAAATAAAAAACTCCTCGTTGTACCCATTGCCATTGGGGCTAAACGCATTTGGCGCAACGATCCGGGGCTTGCAATCGGACGCTACGGGAAGGTACGGGCGGATATAGACCGAATCAGCCTGCAAACATCCATTGGACACATCTTCGATATTGACAAAATAGAGGCCGGTATCAAGTGCTGGATAGGTGAGGATCGGTACCGTGGCATCCTCTTCCAGATACAGGGTATCTCCCGCAGCAGAAAGGATGTAAATATTGACCAATTCAGGCAAACTGACACCCGAAAGTGTCATGAGCAGGTTATAATCCGAAACACAGTCGGGCAGGTTGGAGGCATTGACGTCAAATAAGGCATCGTCTTCGATGATCATGGGCAAAGTGGCTTCACATGCCGTTACCACATTTTGCACGTCCAATAAAAAATTACCTGCCGGAAGCCCCCCGTAGGTAGCAGAGGAAACGGGCCCGTCGAGGGTCCCGCCATCCGTCAGGTTGACGCTGCTCAGGGCATAGGAAAACGTGCCCGATGACTGAATTTCAAAAGCCAGCGTGGCATCATACGCCCCACAAATGGTCGGCGGACTAAAGGAATAGTCAAGGGCGGGGGCTTCATTGATGACCACCTCTACCGTGTCCTGCTGCGTGCATTTAAAAAACGGCTCAGTAATGCTTACTGCAAATTGATACACCCCCGGAATGGACGTGTCAATGGCCTGATAGCGGTTATTTTTGTTAGCAGGATTGAGCAAGCCATCGACTGACCAATTGATGGCTACATTGGAAACATTGGCATCCAATGGCGGTGCGGGGTCGAACTGACAATAATCCCGGTCAGATCCCAAATAGACATACGGACGATTGTCCCTCACAAAAGCAGTCAGGGTGTCGGACGAACATCCCGCACTATTGATAATGGTCACTTTAAGCTCGGGCATAGGGGTCGTAACGGTAATAGTCCGCGTGGTATCACCCGTCGGAAACCAATAATAGGATAAATCCGGCCGATCCTCAAACCATGCGGCCAATTCCAGCGGGCCATTGCAAAGGTTATACTCCTTCGCGATCTGTGGTATTTCCGGAATTTGGTTTAATGTAAGTGTATCGACAAAAATACTATCGTATCCGCACCGGTTGGTGATCGTAAGCTCTACGATGTGTTGCCCGGCCACCGAATAGGTGGTATTTACGGCTGCCCCGATAGCCGTGGGAAAAGTAGCCGTGGTATCAAACTTCCAGAAATACTCATCGATGATGGACGTACCCGTACCAAAGAAACTGGTGGGCTGGCCATAGCAGGCAGATAAGTAGGACATGCCAGGCGCAGTAGGAAGTGCCCCGACGAATTGTGTGAAATTGGGTAACCCAAGCCGGCTGGTACGACCCAGTAAGTCGATGCCGGCGGCACTAAAGCCGGCACTCAGGTCATTTCCGCCCGGTGTATTAATCGACATCAGTGCATTGTTGCCATCGGCTGCCAGGTAGATAATGCCATTGGGACCACGTTGCAGTGCTCCAAGGTTGCCAAATGATCCGTACCCGTCAAATTTACTTGCCTCGATATCGGCCTTTGCCGTACGGGTATTGATACTGTCCAGATCAAACTGAATGAGTTTACCGCCAGCTGTCACATACATACGGAGGTTGTCCGGGGAAAACTCCAGCCCGTAGAGGTTTTGGC
>JAOUOM010000362.1 GCA_029880385.1 Cyclobacteriaceae bacterium
AAGCCAGACGGCCAGCGACATCTTTTTACGCGGGCTGAAGCGCGCAGCCCTGATCTTCCTGCTGGGCTATGTATTATCCTGGCTTCCGTTTTTCAGGGAAATTGACGGGGAATGGGTTTTCAAGCCCCTGGCAACTACCCGTATATTTGGTGTCTTGCAGCGGATTGGCTTTTGCTATGCCCTCGCACTCCCCTTTATCTATTATTTGTCGCCCAAAAAACTTCTCTATGCCTCGGCTGTGATGCTGCTTGGATATTGGGGGCTGCTTGGTTTATTTGGCGACCTCAGTCTAGAAGGCAATGCCGTGCTAAAACTGGATTTGCTGACATTGGGAGCCAGTCATCTGTACATGGGTGAAGGGATTCCTTTTGAACCCGAAGGACTTCTCAGCAACATACCTTCCATGGTCAATATTTTCGGGGGCTATCTGGTAGGCCTTTACCTGCGCGATAGCAACATTCAATACGAAAAACTTGCCAAGCTCATGCTGGCAGGGACGGCACTCCTGTTTATTGCCTATATCTGGCACCCGACATTTCCCATCAATAAAAAAATATGGACCAGTTCATTTGTATTGCTTACGGTCGGGCTTGACTGCCTGATCCTGGGGCTTGTCATTTTCTTTATGGAGTTTAGCCCTAAAAAATACAACTTCCGCATCTTTACTACTTTCGGGAAAAACCCGCTATTTATTTATGTCTTGTCGGGCCTCATCGCCAAAACACTGGGCATGGTAAAAGTGGGTGGCACATCCCTTTCCCGACACTTGTACCACTACGGGTTTGAATGGATCGGCGGGCATCTTGGATCCCTCAGCTATGCCCTGTTCATTACCTTTATTTGCTGGCTGGTCGCACGCGAATTGGAAAAGCGATCCCTCTATATCAAAATTTGAGTTGTATTTTAAACACTTATTTTTCCAACCAACATGATTTTCTAAATTCTGCTACCGGAAAAGAAAATTCTGTAGGAAAATAACAAATAAAAAAAACAGAACATTGAATGCTTTGTTTGGATTCGTAAATTGCTAAAAGTGTGTTGATTAAAAAAGTGGAAACCGGACTGGACAGGTTGTTCAATGAACCAAAATGGAAAGATGCCATCAGGGGAAATGTAGGGTATTTATGTCATGCAGCGTCGGTTGACAATCGCATCATCCATGGGATTGACCTGATGAAATCCCTTTTCGGGGATCGTCTTACCTGCCTCTTTTCTCCACAACATGGACTTTTTGGCGATGCGCAGGACGACATGATTGAGTCGGATCATACCTGGCTTTCACATTATAACCTCCCTGTCTACAGCCTCTATTCCGAAACCCGCATTCCCAAACCCGAAATGCTGGAAGGACTCGACCATATGATCATTGACCTTCAAAACATTGGTTGGCGCGCCTATACCTATATTTTCACCATGACCCTCATGATGGAAGCCTGTGCACGGGCGGGCGTGGAAGTGATTGTCCTTGACCGACCCAATCCTGTCAATGGCACAAGCATAGAAGGCAACCTGCTGGATCCTTCTTTTCGGTCATTTGTCGGGCTTCACCCACTCCCATTCCGATATGGCATGACCATTGGGGAAATTGCCATATACGCTAAAAAATATTGGGGCATTAATGTACCATTAACTGTAGTGCCCATGTCAGGATGGGAGCGTAATATGCACTTTTCAGATACGGGCCTTCCATGGGTATTGCCCTCCCCAAACTTATCCAACCCCGAAACAGCCTTTACATTTGGCAGCACGGTGTTTTTTGAAGGTGTCAATTTCTCAGAAGGTCGCGGCACGACAAAAAGCCTTGAAATGATCGGCCATCCCAAAATGGAACACTTCAGGATTCATTCCATTCTTAAGGAAGCATTTAGTAAAAACAATCTCAAAGGTATAACGCTCCGTCCGGTAACCTTCGTGCCGACTTTTCAGAAATTTCAGGATGAGCATTGCCATGGCTATCAACTGCATATAACCGATAATCGGTTGTACCAACCCTGGCGAACGGGACAAGTGCTTTGCCAGGTATTGTATCACGAAATGGGCGACGATTTCACCTGGAAACAGCCCCCTTTTGAATATGAATACGAAAAGTTACCCATTGACATCCTGAACGGTACGGACAAACTTAGGCTTTGGGTAGAACAAAAGGGTGAATTCGCGGAACTGGAGAAAATAGAAAATGAAGGAATGGATGCCTTTTTATCCCAACGTCAGGAAATCCTTCTGTATTAAAATGACTCCTTCCATAAAATCTGTATTTTTCTATGAAAAAATATAAGATAGCTTACATTTTTTTGAACCAGTCCTAGTAATTACAGGTAGCTCTCCATGAACAAAAGACTATTTATCCTGCTCTCCTTTTATTTCGGTCTTTATACTGCGCTTGCCCAAACTGACCACTGGGAGACCATCCTGTTTTCATCACACGTCTGGCAATATCATCCGGGCAACACCCCTGTCGACCCAAACTGGAAGTCGGTATCCTATGACGACAGTGCCTGGCTATCGGGAATGGGGGGTATTGGCTACGGCGATGGGGACGACAAGACCGTCATTGACCCGGTCTTGTCGCTGTTTTATCGAAGGGCATTTGATGTCCCGGATGCATCCGCTATCAACCAGGCATTGCTTCACATCGATTTCGACGATGCCTTTGTTGCCTATCTCAACGGGGTGGAAATAGCCCGGGCCAATATCGGCGTAAAAGGTGACAACCCTGCCTATAACCAGCCTGCTGACGGATTACGGGAAATTACGGGCACTCCGGAAGGTTTTTTGGTCGACTCCATCCAGTCGCTGATCGTTACCGGCACCAATGTATTGGCCGTTCAGGTTCATAATCAGGATATTTCTTCGTCCGACCTTTCGTCAAATACCTGGTTTTCGGTAGGGATCAGCACATCTGCCAGCTATTTTTCCCCCACACCTGCCTGGTTTAGGGCTCCGGTTGAATTTACCTCTTCATCACTGCCCATTGTTTCGATCACCACATCCGGACAGGAAATTCTTTCTGACATGCGGATCGTCGCACAATTGGATCTCTACCAACCGGTAAACGGACTGGCAAACCTGACCGATACTGCCACCACGTATCGCATTTCCATTGAAAAAAGAGGTTCTTCATCGCTGTGGTTTCCAAAAAACTCATACAGTCTTGAGACACAGACAGCTCTGGGCACAAACCTGAATGTTGGGCTATTGGGCATGCCGCCGGAAAACGACTGGATACTCTATGCCCCATATTCTGACAAATCACTGATTCGGAATGTCCTCACCTATGACCTTGGCAACCAATTGGGACAATATGCCCCCCGCACCCGGTTTTGTGAAGTGGTGATAAACGGGGAATACAAAGGCATTTACATTTTGACAGAAAAAATAAAGCGGGACCTAAACCGGGTAAACATCGCCCGTCTCGACTCAACCGAAATTAGTGGCGACAACCTCACCGGTGGTTACATTGTGAAAATAGACCGCCCGAAGGCAGGACTTTCACACGATTGGTACTCCGAAATCTCCGGGCCCGCCTCACAGGATCCGGGCCACCGCATAGGTTTCGTTGTGGAATACCCGGGCCACAAGGATATCCTGCCGGAGCAGCTGGCCTATATTTCCAACTATGTCAAAAATTTCGAAAACGCACTTTCCGGTTCATTTTTTACGGATTGGAACTGGGGTTATAAAAATTACATCGACGTAAATAGTTTCATAGATTTCTGGCTGATGAATGAAATCACCAAAA
>JAOUOM010000010.1 GCA_029880385.1 Cyclobacteriaceae bacterium
TGGCCTCACGCTGGGCCTACGAGGCACTGGCCGTCAGCCAGTTTAAAAACAATGCCTATACACGTGAATTTTATGAGGAAGACAAGCAAATCGCCCGTTCGGAATTCAAGACCGTGTACCTGATCCCACGCCTGCAATCCGAATTGGAGTATATCAACATCCATTACAAGGAAAAAGAAAACCTGCCTGACATTACCTATCGCCTTAAAACAGTAACCAACGAACTGGAAAAAGAATTGAGCTACATTGGCAGGGACAAATTTCCCATGATCGACCTGCTCACCCCGGAAACATTTTCCTATGAAGTCTTTACAGGCACGCAGGAGTTTCTTCAAAACCTAAAGTCGTTTTACAATAAAAAGGCAAAAAATGCGGCCCAGGAAAGGGAAGAAAAACAGACGAAACAAGGCAAAGAAATCGATGAAATCCTTGCCGAAAGGGAACAATATGAAAATGAGGCCCTATCGCTGTTGGTAAAAAACACGGCAACAGAACACCGGATATTGGAAAACCGAAATGAACTGGTACAGAAAATCTATCCCATCTATATGGATCCGGAGTTTCCCGACCACCCGTTTGATTTCAGAAGCCAGTTTTACACACCCAAAAAACATATAGTGGGCCTCCAGGTCGATACATTGTATTTTAATACCCTGGTCATTTGGTTCATGTCGTTGATGCTGATGGTGTTCCTCTATTTTGACTGGTTCCGTAAGATCATTTCCGGCTCAAAAGGCTCCCATTAAATGTTTTTTTTCTTTTCGAAGGCATTGGCGTTTATGCTCAACCCCATGTTTTGGATTACGGGGCTGTTGGTTGCGGCTATTTTTTCGGATAAAAAAAGAAAAACCCTGCTACTGTATACTCTGGTTGGGGTCTTTTGCTTCAGCAATCCATTTTTGGCAAACCTGGCTCTGCGGGCCCTGGAAGAACCCCCGGCCCCGCTGGACAAACCCGCCGATATCGCTGTAGTCCTGACCGGCATGATCAACCCTTATGCACGCATTGACGATCAGCTGAGTTTTGACGAAGGTGCTGACAGGATCACGGAAGCAATACGGCTGTACAAACAGGAGAAGGTGAAAAAACTGTTGATTAGTGGGGGCTTTGCCTTGTGGTCCGATGCATCCTTTACGGAAAATACGTCACTCGTACGCATCGCCATTGAATTTGGGGTAAACCCTGCGGACATTCTGATCGAAGACAAATCGCGCAACACACACGAAAATGCCCTTTTCACTGCCCAAATACTCCAAACACAGCCACAATCCCGACTCGTGTTGATTACTTCTGCTTTTCATATGAAAAGGGCCAGTGGTTGTTTCAGGCATGAAGGCTTGTCCACGATAAACTATCCGGTGGATTTCCGGTCGGCACACTGGCTGGATGCTGGCCTGATCCCGGATGCCACTGCCCTGTCGACGTGGAGCCTTATTGCCAAAGAGGTGACAGGATTGATCGTATACCGGATAGCCGGGTACCTATAAAAAAAGCCGGGACATATGGCCGGCGTAAATTTCATTCAGGAAAAACAGAAAAAATTATTCTGCAGCAGCTTCAGGGGTAGCTTCGGGAGCATCTGCCTTTTTCTTGGTGGCTTTAGCCTTGGTAGCACCCGCTTTTTTTGCGAATTCTTCTTTGATTGCCTCAATATCAACATTCTTTATCACAGGCTTGGAAGAAAGCCTTTTGATGTTGGTGGTTCTTTTTTTGGACACTACTCTATTTTTTCTTCCTTTTCTTTCTAATCTGGTAACAGCCATTGCTTAAATTGATTAATTGAAGGCGCAAAATTATAGGATTATTTAGCTTTGTCCAACTAAATAATTACATAAGTGCAAAAACCTTCATTACCAAAAGGAACCCGTGATTTCGGGCCACAGGAATCCATCAAGCGAAATTACCTCATCCAGGCCATTCGACAGCAGTTTGTCAAATACGGTTTTATGCCATTGGAAACACCTGCCATGGAAAACCTTTCGGTTTTGATGGGAAAATATGGTGAAGAAGGGGATCAACTGGTTTTTAAAATCCTTAACTCCGGTGATTTCCTGAAAAAATCATCCCGTTCAGACTTTGAGAAAGGCAGCCAGCACCTGTTGCCATCCCTGGCTGAAAAAGGCCTACGCTATGACCTCACCGTGCCGCTGGCCCGCTACGTCGTAATGAACCAGCATGCCCTTACCTTTCCATTCAAACGTTATCAAATCCAACCCGTTTGGCGTGCGGATCGCCCTCAAAAGGGCCGATACCGGGAGTTTTATCAATGTGATGCCGACATAATTGGTACCCGCTCCGACTGGAACGAAGTGGAATTGACCCTGCTCCTGCACGATGTGTTTGAAAGCCTGAAACTCCGTGACTTTGTTTTGAAGATAAATCATCGCGACGTACTCTTTGCCATGGCAGCAGCATCGGGAATGTCCGGACGGGAAATAGATTTCTGTGTGGTTCTCGATAAACTGGACAAGATTGGCGAACCCGCCGTACTCGAGGAAATGGCATCCAAAGGGGGAAATACCCACAAACTAAAGGAATTTCTGGATTTGCTTGCCGGCACTACTTCATCGGTCGAGCGACTAAAAAAAATGGGGGAACAACTACCCGCCAGCAAGGGAATTGAGCAGCTTCTGGCCTATTTCTCACAACTGGAGGCATTCTCTGATCGTCAATTTAAAATCGAACTGGATTTTAGCCTGGCCAGGGGCCTTACCTATTACACCGGGATGATCTTTGAAGTAAAGCCCACTTCTGTGAAAATGGGAAGCATCTGTGGGGGTGGTCGTTACGACAACCTGACAGGCGTTTTTGGATTGCCTGACGTTTCCGGTATTGGCATCTCGTTTGGTCTGGATCGTATCTACGACGTACTGGAAGAGCTTCAGCTTTTTCCGGAAAGTACACAACAGACAACCACCGTCCTGATCACACATTTCGATCAGGAATCGTTCGGGCATGGAAAAAAAATGGTTGAAAAACTACGAAAAGAAGGCCTGCCCTGTGACCTGTACCCGGAGCCGGGAAAAATAAAAAAACAATTCAATTACGCCAATAAACTTAACATTCCCTACGTAATCACCATCGGTAGTGAGGAAATCACCACCGAAAAATATCCGTTCAAAGAAATGTCAACCGGCCATCAGGCTAGCCTGACACTTGATCAGATCATAAGCCGCCTCAAAGGGAATGACTAAAATTGACCATTTCACGTTATCTTGTCTGTGCATCATGAATTGAATCGTTTGAGGCTATTTGGTACGTTGTGGTTATTTGCTGCTTTCGTTTCCTACGGACAGGTAGAAAGTGTGCATCATCGCTTTTCTGTCCCCTACGCAAGGGGGTGTAGTCCTTTTACCGTCCACCTGCAGGAACACGACAGCCTGGGAAATATCGCCCGCACGTATGTATATGAGCCCGGGGCTACCGAAACATCCGATACCTTTTACACATATACCCAACCTGGTATCTTCCAGATAGTCCAGTTAGTCGGAATAGATGTAATACCAAAATTTGACACCCTCACCGTGGAGGTTTTGGCACCGAAGCCTCCTCTATACGAATATTCCTACTGTGACACCAATCAGGTGTTTTTTTCCCTAAAAGACGACTACTATGATTCGTTCCGCATAAAGTCGTCAGTGGACAGTCTCGTTTTCTCCCGGGGAATGACCCGGGAGTTCGTACTGAATACCGGCATTGACCCGCAGGTAACGATTCAAGGTTTTTTTGACCATGCGGAAGCCAACTGCGGTGAATATACCGTGGGGATCAACCCACAGCTGCCGGCAAATGACCTGGTGATCCGCGATTTCAATATCAATTATGAATGTGACGACCAGGTATCCCTTTCCGTGTACTATCAGTCCAACCCACATCATTACTATGAAGTACTATTAGATACCCTGATCCTGTACCGTGGCATTTTACCAGCAGACAGTATCTCTTTTTCCGGTATAGCATGGCAATCCGGTACAGATCAGGCATGCATGGCCATTCGCACACTCTCCCCCTGCACCAATACCACCTTATTTGAGAAGACATCGTGCAAATCGTTTCCGGGAGGTATCTCCGGAATAGAAAATGCCTACTCCACGTACCAGGGCACAGACATCCGTATTTTCTTCACCCCTTCCGGACAGGGGAAATTTGAATTAAAAAAATGGACAGGCAATACCCTTCTCGCTACGTTTGACAATATCAAAAGTGGCTTTACGGATGTTTCGGTATACAATACCCGCCAATACCACTATGTCCTCGCTTTTGTACCTGATTGTGGCAGTGCCGCACAATCCGTCGATCTTAGCCCTCCCCACCTGCGGGCAAAACGCCTGGACATCAATCGATACCGGGTCAGCTGGGATAGTGCGACGATGAGCGCGAACCTGTCGTCCGCCTATGTTTTCACCATTGAGGGTGCGGGTACGTCTGCGTCCACGCCGGTCAACTCACACACATTTGACACCAATCTTGTGAGCGAATATGGTATTTCCCAAATAGTAAAGGTGCAGACTGCCGATTCAGTGATCCAATCAAATGAGCTCATACTACCCTTTGAACACATCGTTTATATCCCCGATGCATTTACGCCCAATGATGATGGACTAAATGATCGACTTGAACTGTTTGGCCTGCCGACAGAAAAATTTTCATTGAAAATATTTAACAAATGGGGCGAGATGGTTTTTGAAACAAATGACCAAAACAAAATGTGGGACGGCAGGCTGAAAAACCGGCACATTGTGGAAGGGGTCTATGTCTATTCCCTGGAATTTTATGATCAGGAAGGTGAATTATACCACCAACGAGGTAGTTTTGTAGTGTTACGCAAATAAAAAGGACACGTATGTTAGACATGATGAAAATGATGGGCAAAGCCAAAGAGGTCCAGGAAAAAATGAAAAAAGCCCAGGAAAGCCTGGGAGAATTGATCATAGAAGCCGAATCGGGTGCCGGTATGGTAACAGCCAGGGTAAATGGCAAAAAGGAGTTGCTCGACCTGAAAATTGATGACTCCCTGATCGACCCGAAGGATGCAGAAATGCTAAAAGACCTGATCGTCGCAGCCGTAAACAAGGCAATGAGTGAAGCCGACCAAAAAGCCAGGGAACATATCCAGAAAGTAACCCAGGAATTTTTACCCAATATCCCCGGATTTGATTTATCAGGGCTAGTCTGACCCGGCTACAAAGGGTGCCTTCCATCTCATAAACAAGTATCCGATAGATTTATTCATTTCATGCAAAAAGTAGCAGTCGTCATCCTTAATTATAATGGAAAAACCTTTCTTCAACAGTTTTTGCCGGGCTTCCTTTCCTGCACGGAAGGGCATGAAATAATAGTTGCCGATAATGCATCAACAGACGGGTCAGCGGACTTTATACGTACAAAATTCCCGAATATCACCCTCCTTCCATTACCGACAAACCTGGGATTTGCCGGAGGTTATAATGAAGCCCTCAGGGAGATTAAATCGGACTATTTTGCCATTGTAAACTCCGATATTGACGTCACTCCTCACTGGATTACACCGCTTGTGGAATTTCTAAACATGCATCCCGCATATGCCGCCTGTCAACCGAAAATTAAGTCATTTCACCAAAAAACACATTTTGAATATGCCGGGGCTGCCGGTGGCTTCATCGATTCATTGGGCTACCCCTATTGCAGGGGTCGTATTTTTGACTTGGTAGAAGCAGATACCGGACAATACGATTTATCAACCGATGTATTTTGGACCTGCGGAGCCTGCATGCTCATACGCGCCCGGGTTTTTTGGGAAGCAGGAGGATTTGACGCTGACTTTTTTGCCCATATGGAAGAAATCGATCTGAGCTGGAGAGTTCAGCGACTGGGATATAAACTGGCATGTCTACCCCAAAGTACCGTTTATCACGTAGGCGGAGGCACACTTTCCAAAACAAGCCCCCACAAAACCTTTTTAAATTTCCGCAATGGACTAACACTCCTGGCAAAAAACCTCCCACTTGCGCACTTCTGGAAAATCCCCTTCAGAATGGTTATGGATTGGCTGGCTGCACTAAAGTTTGTTATCGAAAACAAGCCTTCCCATAGCTGGGCTATCCTAAAAGCCCACGCCGAATTTCTTTATTTGTTACCAAAAAATCTTAAAAAAAGAAAAAATTTTAAAGCCCCTCTCATGCCCACAAAAATCCGGTCAATTGCCTGGGCACACTTTGTTTTGGGAAAGAGAAAATACAGTGAATTGAAGCATCAGTAATACCAGAGCGAATTGTGCCTTCGTCGGTATAATTTCCTGAAATTCATGATGAAAGCCAGCCCCAGGTACAAAATTATGGGTGATCCGAAAGTAAGGAAAGAGGAATAAATAAAAAATAAACGGATGCTGGATGTCGGTATTTTCAGCTTTTCCCCCAGTCGGCTGCAAACACCAAAAGCATACTTTTCAATCATTTTCTGCATCAGTCATACTGTTATAACAATGCAAAGATAACGAATGCCTTTGTTTTTTGTTATTTTACACTTAGAGTAAAATTAATTTTTACGTATTATTGCGGTGTATTATTCAATTTTTTCAGAAGCGAAAATTAAAACCATGTTCAAGATGAAAAATTTCAACCTTGCCCTGGCAACACTGATTGCCGCCACAGTCTTTTCAGGCTGTACATTAAGCAAGATGATAAAGCTAGCTGCCGATCAGGAATTAACGGTGAATCCCAATCCACTGGAACTCCATGGAGGCAATGTCCCCCACACTGTATCAGCAGTCTTGCCTCCCAAAATGCTTCCTACTGGAAAAGTTTATACCATTAAGACATTTTATCAATATGGTGATAAAGAAATAGAAGTAGGTGAAATCGAATTCAAAGCGGATGACTTTCCGAACAGTAGCTCAACTACTTCAAGAAAAAGTGCCGAGTTTTCATTCCCGTATAGCAGTGACATGAGTCCTGGTAAATTGATGGTTCAAGGCATTGCCAAAGACCCTCGTAACGGAAAAGAAGCTACTTCTGCTAAATTGGAAAAAGCTGTTGGTATCATCTCCACGTCAAGTGCAGTGAAAAGCATATTCGTATCAGCTTATGCAGATCACGGCTACAATGACAAAGAAGAATTGGAACCTACCAACATCAATTTCTATTTCCAGCAAGGAAGCTCTGTATTGTCTCCATCCATTTCTACAGATGGTACATCAAACAGTGCCAAGCAAAAAAACCTGGCAGCCTTTATTGCCGAAAAGAACGTAACCCGAACAGTTTCCATTACAGGAACACACTCTCCTGAAGGTTCAGAACGAATCAATGGTGACCTGTCAAAAGACAGGGCTGACCGCATTGAAAAGTACTACCGTCAGCAAATGAACAGATACAACTACAAAGGCATTGCTGACTCTATCAAATTCATCATCAAGCCTGTTGTAGAAGACTGGAACGCTTTCAGAAATGCATTGAAGACATACGAAGGTATTTCAGATGATGACAAACAGGCTTACTTCCGCGTATTGGATGGCTCTGGATCATTTGAAGATAAAGAAAAGTCACTTCAGAAACTGGCTAGCTACAAAAAGGTATTCAACGACATCTATCCTGGTTTGCGTACAGCTAAAACTGAAATATTGACTGTAATTGTGAAAAAATCACCTGCTTCAATCTCTGTATTGGCTAAGCAAATTGTAGATGGTCAGGTAAAAGAAGACACATTGTCAATGGCTGAATTCCTTTACGCAGCTGCTAAAACTCCTTCCCTATCTGAAAAAGCAGCAATCTATTCTGCTGCAACAAAAAGGGATGGCAACTGGGTAGCGCACAACAACCTGGCAGCCACTTACCTTGACATGGCACGTACTGACGCTGACAACCGACAAAAATTGATTCAGGATGCCCTTACACAATTAGAAATAGCTGCCAAGAAAAAAGATGCGCCTGAAGTAAACGCAAACTTTGCCACTGCTTACCTGATGCAAGGTGAAAAAGACAAAGCATACGATGCACTAACCAAAGCAGAGGCAGGTGCTTCAAATGACCTGAAATCTGACATCAACGCAATGAAAGGTGTAGTTGAAATCAAAAATGGCAAATACGACCAGGCTAAAGCATCTTTTGCTTCTGCCCGTAATTCAGATATCACAAACTTCAATAGAGGGTTGGCTAACCTTTTGACTGATGATTACATGGGCGCAAGAAATGCATTCCAGAGTGGTATTGGCGGTTCTATTGATGCTGATTGCTATTACTACATGGCGGTAGCAGCTGCACGCTCTAAAAACGCAACTGAAGTGATCCAAAACCTGAAAGAAGCGATCTCAAGGGATGCTTCTCTAAAGGAAAAAGCAATGAACGATTTCGAATTCGTAAACTTTGCTGATGCCCTTGCACAGGCTGTCAGGTAAGATAAACGATAAAATCAGTAGAAAAGCTCCCTCAAAAGGGGAGCTTTTTTCATGTAATACCCAAACAATTTGTGGTATTGAATTAATTTAGCATCGCAAATAGTGAAGATCAAATTATGAGAGAAATTCAGTTCAGGGAAGCCCTTAGGGAGGCGATGAGTGAAGAAATGAGAAGAGACGAAAATATTTTCCTTATGGGAGAAGAAGTGGCCGAATATAATGGTGCTTACAAAGTAAGCCAGGGTATGCTGGACGAATTCGGACCGAAAAGAATCATTGACACACCCATCGCAGAATTAGGCTTTGCAGGCTTGGGAGTCGGCGCGGCGGCAAACGGCCTCCGACCTATTATCGAATTTATGACATTCAATTTCTCGTTGGTAGCAATCGACCAAATCATCAATGGAGCCGCAAAAATGATGTCAATGTCTGGCGGACAATACAATGTACCCATCGTTTTCAGAGGGCCAACAGGTAATGCCGGACAACTTGCATCACAGCACTCTCAGAACTTCGAGAATTGGTTTGCGAATACACCCGGACTAAAGGTAGTCGTCCCTTCTACCCCATACGATGCAAAAGGTCTATTGAAATCCGCCATTCGCGACAATGACCCAACCATCTTTATGGAATCGGAGCTGATGTATGGCGACAAGGGTTTCGTTCCGGAGGAAGAATATTTGCTACCCCTGGGACAGGCGAATGTAGTAAAAGAAGGAACAGATGTCACACTGGTTTCTTTTGGTAAAATGATGAAAGTGATCATAGAGTCTGCCGAAATCATGGAGAAAGAAGGTGTGAGTTGTGAAATTATAGATTTACGTTCGGTACGTCCGATTGACTATACCACGGTGATTAATTCAGTAAAGAAAACCAATCGATTGGTAATAGTCGAAGAAGCGTGGCCATTGTCGTCAATTGCCACCGATATCAGCCATGTGGTACAGCGAAATGCGTTTGATTACCTGGATGCGCCAATCCACCGGATCAACAACCGGGATCTGCCCCTACCCTATGCGCCAACCTTAATTGAAGAAATCCTTCCGAGTGTAAAACGAACGATTGAAGCGATTAAATCCGTGACATACAAGAAATAATCCTTATCCCTACAGGACATAAAAAAACCTCTGGAAATCCAGAGGTTTTTTTTCACCCTAACTGCGATGGATGAGTTATTTTTTTACTTTTTCAACGATGGCTTTAAACGCATCGGGATGGTTCATTGCCAAATCGGCCAAAACCTTACGGTTAATGTCGATATTGTTTTCCTTTAATAAGCCCATAAAAGCAGAATAGCTAAGGCCATATTCCCTTACCCCTGCATTGATACGCTGTATCCATAGGGCTCTGTATTCCCTCTTTTTTACTTTACGGTCGCGGTACGCATATTGCAGACCTTTTTCAATAGCGTTTTTGGCTACTGTCCATACATTTTTTCTTCGTCCAAAATACCCCTTTGCGATTTTCATCGTCTTTTTCCTGCGGGCTCTGGAGGCTACATGATTTACTGATCTCATTATTAATTTTTGTTTTTAACAACTGGCGTCATGATCGAACTTAATACCAGCCATTGGGTGTAACTATTGAACCATTAAATATTAAGCATGTGCTTAACATTGTTTTCATCGCTTTTGTGCACCAATGTCACATGTGTGAGATTTCGCTTCTGCTTGGTCTCTTTTTTGGTTAAAATGTGACTTTTGAATGCATGCTTGCGTTTGATTTTCCCTGTACCGGTGAGTTTAAATCTCTTCTTGGCACTTGAGTTTGTTTTTACCTTAGGCATTTGCTTTTATTTTTTACTTTGCAGTTTGGGTGACAACATCAAAAACATACGTTTTCCTTCCAGTTTTGGCAATTGTTCCACTTTGGCCTCTTCTTCCAGTGACTGTGCAAACTTGAGGAGCAAGATTTCGCCTCTCTCCTTAAACACGATTGTCCGTCCGACAAAATGGACATAGGCTTTCACTTTTGCCCCTTCCTCCAAAAACTTCCTGGCATGGTTCAATTTGAAATTGAAATCATGATCATCGGTATTTGGCCCGAAACGAATCTCTTTTATGACCGTTTTCTGAGCTTTGGCCTTGATTTCCTTTTGCTTCTTTTTCTGGTCGTATTTAAACTTTGAATAATCTACAATTTTACAAACCGGCGGATCTGCAGTTGGTGAAATTTCCACCAAATCCAATCCTTGTGCCTTCGCCAATTCCAGTGCAGTCTTTAATGAATACACGTCAACCTTGACGTTTTCACCTACAACTCTTACATTTTGTGCGGTGATTCTCTCGTTTACCTTGTAGGGTTCTTCCTGACGCCCTCTGTAAGCAGGTCTGGTTCTTTGTTTGCTAATTGTTTCTTTTGTTTAATTAAACCATTCGAAAAACGAAACGCAAATATCGTATTAATTCCAAACAAATGGAAATACAATATTTTTAATTTAACCCACTCTGGATCCTGTCCTGAAAAAAACCGACAAAATCCGCATGGGTCATAGAGCCTACATCGCCTTTTCCATGCTCACGTACCGCTACAGTGCCATCCAAAACTTCTTTTTCGCCTACGATAAGCATAAAGGGTATTTTTTTCATTTCGGCATCCCGTATCTTTTTTCCAATTTTCTCATCCCTTTCATCCAAAATGCCACGAATGTCCTTCTCCTGAAGGTTCCCCTGCAATTCTTTGGCATATGCATGGTATTTTTCTGAAATCGGCAAAATAGCGATCTGATCAGGGGCCAGCCATAGGGGGAAATTACCCGCTGTATTTTCGATCAGAATGGCAACAAAGCGCTCAAGGGATCCAAAAGGTGCACGATGGATCATCACCGGTCGGTGTTTCTGATTGTCTGAGCCGGTATACTCCAGTTCAAACCGCTGGGGCAGGTTATAATCTACCTGAATGGTGCCAAGCTGCCACTTCCTGCCGATGGCATCTTTTACCATAAAATCAAGCTTGGGTCCATAAAATGCGGCTTCCCCCAGTTCCACAACCGTTTTTAATCCTTTCTCATCCGCCACTTCCTGAATCTCCCTTTCGGCACGCTCCCAATCCTCATCTTTGCCGATGTATTTATCCGGGTTTTCAGGATCGCGCAGTGACACCTGTGCCGTAAACTCCCCAAAACCCAAGGCCTTAAACACGTACAGTACCAGATCTATAACCTTGGAAAACTCCTCTTTCACCTGCTCCGGGCGACAAAAGATATGGGCATCATCCTGCGTAAACCCACGAACGCGTGTAAGTCCGTGAAGCTCACCACTCTGTTCGTACCGGTACACTGTCCCAAACTCTGCATAACGTACGGGCAAATCCTTGTAGGATCGTGGCTTTGACTTATACATTTCGCAATGGTGCGGGCAGTTCATTGGTTTCAGCAAAAACTCCTCGTCCTCGGAGGGTGTATGGATTGGCTGGAAGGAATCTGCCCCATATTTGGCATAATGCCCGGATGTAACGTACAACTCTTTGGAACCAATATGTGGGGAAACAACCTGTTCATAGCCTGCCTTAACCTGGGCACGTTTCATGAAATTCTCCAACCGCTCGCGCAAAATCGCTCCTTTTGGCAACCACAAAGGCAATCCCTTTCCTACTTTTTGAGAAAAGGTAAACAGGTCGAGCTCCTGCCCCAATTTGCGATGGTCCCTCTTTTTTGCTTCCTCCAGCAGGTCGAGGTATTCTTTCAATTCCTTTTGTTTTGGAAAAGTAATACCATACAAGCGGGTCAGTTGCTTTCTTTTTTCATCGCCACGCCAATAGGCCCCGGCTACATTCAATATCTTGGCAGCCTTTATAAATCCCGTATTGGGGATATGTGGCCCACGGCACAAATCAGTAAAATTTCCCTGGGTATAAAAAGTGATGGAACCATCCGCAAGGTCTTCGAGAAGCTCTAACTTGTACTCATCCCCCTTCTCACGAAAATACCGGATCGCCTCCTCTTTGCTCACTTCCTTTCGGATGTACTCATTTTTTTCCCGGGCCAAGTCGAGCATTTTCTGTTCCAGTCCCTCCAGTTGCTCCGCATCAAATACCTGGTCGCCAAAATCCACATCATAATAAAATCCATTTTCGATCGGCGGACCGATTCCAAATTTGATACCCGGGTACAAGGCCTCCAAAGCCTCGGCCATCAAATGTGCTGAGGAATGCCAGAGCGTGGATTTCCCCTCATCGTCATTCCAGGTGAGTAGCTGTAATTTTGCATCGGCAGTGATAGCGCGGCTCGCATCCCTGGTCTCTCCATTTACCCTGGCTGCCAGCACATTGCGCGCCAGACCTTCACTTATGCTAAGTGCCACCTCCATGGCCGTGGTTCCCTTCGGGTATTCCCGGACACTTCCATCGGGAAGTGAAATCCTGATCATCTCTCCGCTCATTTTGATTAATACTCCGTATCTTTTTTTAATTCTAAATTCATTACCGGGATTTCTGACTGCA
>JAOUOM010000011.1 GCA_029880385.1 Cyclobacteriaceae bacterium
TCCGATCTATTCGAAAAAGATTTGAAGCCAAAAAACACGCAGGCAGAATTGGCGCGCCTGGTCAACAGCCTTCAAAAAGAAGCCACTATCCCCCTGTTTATTGGTATTGATGAAGAAGGGGGCAGGGTAAACAGGCTTAAGCCAAAATATGGTTTTCCGAAAACCGTTTCGGCCCAATACCTTGGCAAAACCAATAAGCTGGATTCCACGCGTTTTTATGCCGATCAAACTGCCAGAACACTATATGCCTATGGCATCAACACCAATTACGCCCCTGACGTAGATGTTAACATAAACCCCCAAAACCCTGTCATTGGTAAAGTAGAACGAAGTTTTTCACCTGATTATAACCAGGTCGTGGCACATGCACGAGTGGTAATAGAAGCCCATGACCAATACCGCATCGCCACAGCAATCAAACATTTTCCCGGCCATGGCAGCTCACAGGCAGACACACACCTGGGCATTGCGGATGTGTCAAATACCTGGCAAATGGAAGAATTATATCCTTACAAAATCCTGATCGAATCCGGAATCGTAAAAGGGGTGATGTCGGCCCATATAGTAAACCGTACGCTCGACGAACGAAAATTGCCCGGAACATTGTCGGATAAAATAATCCAGGGAATGCTCCGTGAACACCTGGGCTATGATGGGGTCGTCTTTTCGGACGATATGCACATGGGGGCCATTTCAAAAAACTATGGTTTCGAAGAGGCCGTAGTGCTTTCGATCAATGCCGGAATTGATGTCCTGATGTTTTCCAATAATATCTATGAAGACGAACAAACGGGAGCACCTAACCTCCACGCAATGATCCGCTCAAAAGTAATGTCAGGCGAAATAAGCGAGCAGCGCATTCGGGAATCCTACCAGCGTATCATGAAACTAAAAACATGGATGGGCCTTTTGGAACAAGGGTATAAAACTGATCTAGACAACCGATTAAAAACACTATATTGACCCTATGATCCAGTATAATCCACGTTCTTGGTTATCCTTGATATTTGATGTTTACAGTCGTTATGTAATCAAGATGCTGTTTCCGCTTATGTTTTTTGTAGCGGCTTTTACGGCAGCGTTTTGCTTTGTGGTCGTCGATGTATTGGAGTGGCATTATTCCGGCACAATTGCCTTTCATTCTATCCTTGGGGTTATCCTTGGTCTCTTTTTGGTTCTACGTACAAATACGGCCTACGACCGCTGGTGGGAAGGAAGAAAGCTTTGGGGAGGATTGGTAAATGACACCCGCCAGCTTTCAATCCGGCTAGATGCGTTCTTGCCCAAAAACATGAAAGAAGAGCGAACGTTTTTCCGAAAAATGATCTCAAATGTTCCATTTTCAATGAAAGAACACCTCAGGGACAGCATCATGGTGGGGGAACTGGATTTTGTGAATGAAGAATACAAGGAACGGATCATCAGGAGCAAGCACCGGCCCAATATCATCAATTCCATTTTGTATGAGCGCATCATGAGCCTTTATCAAACGGGCGTTTTTACCGGTGAGCAATTGTTTTTGCTGGATAAGGAACTCAAGGGTTTTACCGACATAATTGGTGCCTGTGAGCGGATAAAATCGACGCCAATCCCTTATTCCTACAGTATGTTTATCAAAAAATTTCTTTTCATTTATTCCATCACATTGCCCGTCAGCTTCATCTGGGACTTTGGCTATTGGTCGGTAGCGATCGTTCTGCTAACTTTTTATTTTTTAGTAAGTGTAGAGCTGATTGCCGAAGAAATCGAAGACCCGTTTGGATCCGACATCAATGACCTGCCCTTGAATGAACTCTGTGTGAAAATAAAGCGCAATGTTTTTGAAATCCTGACGAAAGAATAGCGAATTATCCTTTTAAAAATTGTTTCTTCCCGTAAGTTCCTTTCATAATAAAATTATACATTAGTTTTATTGAACAAACTAACCGTAGTAACCATGAAATTGAAACTTTCAAGAAAATTTTTACCTCTACTTATTATCAGTCTTTTTATGCTTTCATGCGGAGGTACCAAGACTGAGTCTGCCAATACACAGGAAGCCAGTGATGAATTTGATGAAGCAAAAAGTCAGGTAATCAGTCAAATTAATGATGTAATCAAAGACCTGCCACCCCCGTCAGAAGTGCCTTACCTCCTAATGGCAACCGGGAGTGATTTTGACCCTTCGTTAGTCAATGGACTGGAAAAAGCTGACAGCTATACCAATCCCTCCTATAAAGCAGCGATCAACCTGGGTATTTATACCTCTGATGTGGGTTATTTGACTTCTTATGAAAAAGCACAGGAAACACTTAATTACATTGGTGTCTGCCAAAAGCTAGCCGAATCGCTGGGGATTGCTTCAGCAATGGATCTTCGTTTAATGGGCAGGTTTGAGCGTAACCTTAGCAACAAGGATTCGCTCAAAATCCTGGTCGATGAAATTATTTTAAATACAAATGACCGTTTGAATGCCCTTGACCGAATGAATGTAGCCGGTTTTGTCCTGACCGGAACATATATGGAAGGCTTGTACCTTTCCAATAAACTCATTGAAACCTACCCCAATGACCTGCCGGAAGAAAGCCGAAACCTGATCCTGGAACCCCTCATTAAAATTGTTATCGATCAAAAACCGGCTCTCGATGGCTTAATTGTTGTACTCGAAGGACTTGCTGAAGATAGTGACATTGCGGCTGTTTTGGCGGATATGAAATCTTTACAAACCATTTACGACAGTGAATTGACACTGGTAAGCGAGCAAATTTCAAACAATACCGGTGACATGGTTTTGACGGCAGATGTGTTGAGCTCACTTAATGCTCAGATAACAAAAATCCGAAGCAAATACATCAATTGATTGGTGTCATAGATTTTATAAAAAGCATTGGCAGTCCTGTCAATGCTTTTTTTATGGATTTCGCCACTCCAGCGTGGACAGCAGATGGACGATATCGTTTTTCAAAAAATCAATAGCCGGGGCCAGGCTGTCATTTTTTGTGGCTGTATGAAAATACAGGGCACCCCTTAAAAAATGGTGTGTGCTATCGGTGATATAAAATTGAAATGTACTGGGGACATCCCCTTCCAGTTCACTGACCGAAGCCACTTTGCCACTGGTTAGTACCAATATTTTTTCTTCAATGGAATAGGCCTTTACATTGTGCTTTGACGTAAGCCGGTAACTGTCCGTAATGTATTCCTCCAAAACGGTTGACTTATCTACCGGCTTATACGTTAGCTGGATGAACGCATCAAATACAGGATAGTAGATATCCATCCAATATGGTTCCGAAAGGCGCGACGTATCCGGATACAATCGTGCGTATTTTGAATACTCAAAATCATACGGCATGGTATCTTCCAAAGATTGATAGGATGCCTCAGGCAAATCGATAAAATTATATCCCTTTGGCTTGGGCAGATAGCTTTTTCCACAGCCCGCCAGTAACAAAAACACGATAACTACAGGTATATGTCTCATTCATTATGTTGATTGTCTGCCGGGTTTGCTTCTCCGATATATACCCGAATCCGCTTGATCCTCTTTTGATCCACTGCTACGATGGTAAAGAGAAATTGCCCAAACCGTATCTTTTCCCCGGCATTTGGTAGTTTTTCATTGATTTCCAGAAGCAAGCCCCCCATCGATTCACTTTCGCCTTTAACCTGGTCAAATTGCGACGGCTCTACCTGAACCACCTTGCAAAAATCATTCAGTGAGGTTTTCCCTTCAAAGACAAACGTGTTTGTGTCTATTTTCTTATAATAAACATCCGTTTCCTCATCAAATTCATCATTGATTTCCCCTACGATTTCCTCTATTATATCTTCCATCGTAATCAGGCCCTCGGTACCTCCATATTCGTCTACCACGATGGCGACATGAACCTGTTTTTCCTGAAAATCCTTGAACAAGTCATCAATCTTCTTGCTCTCCGGCACAAAATAACTGGGCCTCAGCAGGGTTTGCCATCGAAAATCTTCTTCTTTGTTCAGATGCGGCAATAAGTCTTTGATGTATAGGATCCCCTCAATCTTGTCAATAGTTTCCTTATATACGGGCATTCGTGAAAATCCCGTTTTGTTGACCTGGTCCATCAATTCGTGAAAGTCCATTTCCGTATCTATGGCGGTAATGTCCATGCGTGAGCGCATGACTTGTTTGACCGACAAAGTTCCGAAATTCACAATCCCCTTTAATATGCCTTTTTCTTCTTCCGAGGTTGCCTTTCCTTTGGTGGTCAGCTCCAGTGCCTGGTTTAATTCATCCACCGAAAGATTATATCCTTTTTTTTCGATCCTGGTTTCAAACACATTACTGATCGACATTAAAAGCCATGAAACGGGACTAAAAAAGTTATGGAAAAAGAAAATAAAGGGAGCCATCGTACGAGACATTTTTACCGAATTATGGCTTGCATATACTTTGGGCACTATTTCTCCAAAAAAGATAATCAGTATGGTGATGACCGTAGTTAAGGTAACAATAACGCCGGCGCCCGTATTTTTATCCCCTACAATTTTCCAGGTCACATACGTCGAAAGGGTAACGATAAATACATTGACCAGATTATTGAGAATGAGTATTGTCGCCAATAGCCGCCTGGGGTTATCCAGTAACCGACGGATTTTGGATTCAGACCTGTGCCCTTCATGTGTGTCCTGCTCAGTCAGCGAGAAAAACGCCACTTCCGAACCTGATACCAGGCCGGACACTACGAGCAAAACCAACAGGATCAACCCATTTACCAGAATAGTTGTGAATTGTGCCCCACTAATTGCTAATAGCAAAACGGGGAAAGGTTCATCGATAGAGGTTTCCAATCAAATAATATTTGGTGAAATTAAAAAGGCAGGTCATCCGACACATCGCCCGCAGACTGTTCAAAAGAAGGCTCGTTTACCGCCGGTTGTGATGCGGAGGCTGGCTGCTGAGAAGGCTGATAGGAAGGGGCCCCACCCGACGTAGAAGGGGCAGCACCCAACATGGTCATATTTTGAACGCGGATACGGGTACGTTTCCGGTTATTTCCCTGATCATCCTGCCAGGTATCACTTTTGATCCTGCCTTCTACATAAATGGTTTTACCCTTGTTGAGGTATTGTTCGGCTATTTTAGCCAGGCCATCCCACATTTCCAGGTCATGCCATTCGGTGTTTTCTATACGGTTACCGTTTCGGTCTTTGTAAGATTCTGTTGTGGCAAGTGTCAGATTCGCTACCACTGATCCGTTTTCAAGGTAACGTACTTCCGGGTCTTTGCCCAAATTACCTACTAAGATTACTTTATTTACTCCTGCCATAATTTTAAATCTACTTAAAAAAAACCGCGCTTCAAATAGTTTACAATAAGTTTTGGTTTTGGCAAAGTTACAATATCCTCCTCATGGATGGGAATGAGACCAAAATTATTCACCAAATTATCAAACCGATCCCGATCTTCAATTTCCAATTTATAAAATACCGCAGAAATTTTCTGATGGCTCAGTAGATGCAAAAATGGTTTTGAGATTTTTTGCAGACGCGCGTTATATTCCCCAGGGGGCTCTTCCAGCCGCTCCTGGTCATTTTCCAGTAAATGAAAATCATAAAGCCCCTGCCAAATGTCACCGGATCCACGTTTATGCATCGCCACTGTTTGCTGATGCACAAAAACCATGTAATGAAAATACCGGTGCTGGATTTTGACAGGTTGGACTTTCACCGGGTATAACAATGGGTTACCCTGTTTGTATGCATAACAAAATGGACGTACCGGGCATTCCGGGCAATGCGGCGTATACGGCGTACAACACAAGGCACCCAATTCCATAATCCCCTGGTTAAATTCGCCGGGAATAGTATGAGGGATCAGTTCCTGTAAAATAGCTAAAAAAACACGTCGTGAGGCGGGTTTGGCAATATTGTCTTTTACACCAAATAACCGCGACACGACCCGAAACACATTTCCATCTAAAACAGGTTTTGGCTCATTAAAGCATATAGATGCAATGGCTGCTGCTGTATATGGCCCCACTCCCGGCATTTCCAGCCACTGATCATAGGATGTGGGGAATGAATTTTGCTTCGTAATCAGCCGGGCAGTTTTGTGGAGATTGCGTGCGCGGCTATAATAACCCAAGCCTTCCCATATTTTCAGGACATCCTCTTCGTTTGCAGCGGCGAGGTGTTCTACCGTTGGAAACCTCTCCAAAAAACGCATAAAATACCCCAATCCCTGAGCTACTCTTGTTTGTTGGAGTATAATTTCTGAAAGCCAGACGTGGTAAGGTGTCGTATTTTCCCTCCAGGGTAATGGTCTCTTTTCTCTTGAATACCAGTCAATTATAGCATTTGTCAGGTTATTTTGTCCTTTCTTCAATGATTTCTTTTAAATAAGTACAGATGACTTTGTATTTCAACTTGCCAAATCTAAATTTGACGCCCCAAAGCAGCCAATTTATTTTACTTTAAACAAAACAATAGTGACGAAAGCGGACGTAATTAATGAAATATCCGAAAAAACAGGGATTGACAGAATGGATGTACAGGCTACTGTTGAGGCTTTTTTTTCAGTGGTAAAAAACACCATGGCAGATGGAAACAACATTTATGTGAGGGGTTTTGGGAGTTTTGTAAATAAAAAAAGGGCGAAAAAAATTGCCCGGAACATTTCAAAAAATACAGCACTTGTAATCGAAGAACATTACGTGCCGAGCTTTAAACCCTCCAAAATATTTACAGAAAAAATCAAAAAAAGCCCTAAGCTAAAAAATAAGGGGTAAGCCGGTGAATAAATACCCGTTCATTTTAATCATTGGAGGCCTGCTTTCTGTTTTCCTGCTTTACCGATTGCCTACGGTTGTCGTAGAAAATGAAACAGATTCGTCGGTTGAAACACATGATTTTTCCATTTCTTTGGAAGATGGGACAGCCATGGCATCACTCAAAGGTTTTTTAGCTTCTGATGATTCAAAAAATTCATTTAACTTTGCGGACTCTTTAGCCGGGTACTTTTTAAAATATGGCTTTCTGGATAGTGCAATTGCCGTCAGTGCCAGGTACTTGGAAAAAGATCGTTCTTTAGAAGCATTGAAACGTGCAGCTGCCATCCGATACACCATTTTTGAGCGTTCGTCTACAGCGGAAGAAGCACAAACTCGTGCAAGGGAAGCCGGAGCACTTTTAACCAGCCTATTAGAAGCAGAGCCTGAGAACCCTTCGGTCAAGGCACAACTGGCGATGACACTGGTAAGTAGCGAGAGCCCAATGGCCGGTATTACCTTATTGCGCGAAGTGGAAGCAAGCCACCCGAATCATCGTGAAACGCTGATTAACCTTGGGCTGCTTTCCATTCAGTCGGGTCAATATGACAAAGGCATTGAACGTTTCACGAAACTTTTGACCCTTGATTCGGTTGATTATGAAGCCATGCTTTATCTTGGCATTTGCCTGCATGAGTCTGGTCAAAAGGAAGAGGCTTTGCTGATATACGAAAAATTAAGCCAAGCAGAAGGTGCCGATCCGGCACTTAAAGCAGCGGCGAAACAATATTTATTTGAAGAATAACTAAAAAATTAAAGTATTATGCCTTGCGGTAAGAAAAGAAAACGTCATAAGATCGCTACTCACAAGCGTAAAAAAAGATTGAGAAAAAACAGACACAAGAAGAAATAATTTAATCCGATGAACCATGAGCAATGAATTGATAATCAATTCAACTCAAAACGGTAGTCGGATAGCCCTTCTTAAAGACAAAAAACTGGTTGAGTTCCATCAGGAAGAAAACAACAACCAGTTTAATGTCGGTGATATTTACCTGGGAACTGTAAAAAAGGTCGTCCAGGGGCTAAATGCCTCATTCATAGACATTGGATATGAAAAGGATGCCTTTTTACATTATCTTGATTTAGGCCCACAGGTTCAGTCACTCAACAAGCACACCAAGCTTGTGATGAACAAAAAAATCACGAGTGCAAAGTTGACTGGATTTAAGAATGAGCCGGACATAAATAAACTTGGAAAGATCAGTCAGGTCCTTTCCAAGAACCAGAAATTATTAGTCCAGGTTGTAAAAGAACCAATATCCACCAAAGGGCCAAGACTATCCTGCGAGTTGTCTATAGCAGGCCGATACCTGGTACTCGTACCGTTTTCATCTGCGGTAAATGTATCCAAGAAAATCTCTGACTCAAATGAGCGCAAGCGGCTTGCCCGTTTGATCAGCTCCATCAAACCCGAAGGTTTTGGCGTAATAATCCGAACCGTCGCCCAGGGTAAAGATGTAAAAGAACTCGATAATGATCTCCAAAACCTTTTCTCTATATGGGAAAAAGGAATTAACACCTTAAAAAAGGCCAAAGCCAATGACAAAATCATTGGGGAAGTCAGTCGGGCTAACTCCATCCTGCGTGATGTATTGAATGAGTCGTTTGATTCCATTATTGTGGATGACAAAGACCTGTTTAATGAAATCAGGAATTATGTTCGTTCCATCGCACCAGACAAGGAAAAAATCCTTAAGCTCTACCAAAACAAGGTAAAGTTGTTTGAGACGTATGGGATTGAAAAGCAATTAAAAACCTCTTTTGGCAAATCCGTATCTGTGACCAATGGTGGCTACCTGATCATCGAACATACCGAAGCCCTTCATGTCATTGATGTGAATAGTGGCAACAAATCCAATCGTGAGGAAGATCAGGAAAGTACCGCATTGACTGTTAATATAGAAGCTGCAAAAGAAATCGCACGGCAACTTCGCTTACGGGATATGGGCGGTATTATTGTGGTCGATTTCATCGATATGAGGAGAACGGAAAACAAAAAGCTTCTTTTCAAAAAGATGAGGGAAGCAATGGAAGATGACCGTTCCAAACATACCATTCTGCCACTTTCCAAATTTGGCCTGCTTCAGATCACACGCCAACGGGTACGACCCGAGCTTAATATCGTGACGCGTGAAGCCTGTCCTGCATGTGGGGGTACCGGAAATATCACGGCTTCCATACAGGTTGCCGACCAAATTGAGACGGCTTTAAAATACTTTTTTACCAAACAAAACGAAAAGAAAATCACATTGTCCGTACACCCCTATTTGGCAGGTTATTTTCAAAATGGAATTATGTCCATCCAGATGAAATGGTTTCTCAAACATTTCAAATGGGTGAAAATTATTGGTGATACCTCACTCGGTATTACCGAATATCATTTTTTTAATGAGAACGGTGAGCTAATCCAGCTCATTTAAAATTTTAATCCTATATCCACCATCAACGCACTGGTACGTATGGCAAACCCATCGGCCAGTGCCGGTTCGGTGGTTTTGACAATGTTTATCAAACCCCTTTGATAGCTAATTCCCCCAAATATCACGGTATTTAGCCCTGCCTGATATTCCATTCCTCCTCCAAATATCACAGATGAATCAATACCTTTTAGTTCATTTATAAGGGTGTATTCTTCCTGCACCGGACCGTGGTAAATGAGAAATTCAGCTGTTGCCCCCACCTGAAAATACATACTCATATCCGGCATGATTTCATTTGTAAACAATTTTAATGTGAGCGGAACCTGCAGGTACTGTAGGTCATAGGCTTCCCGTGGGTTTTTGAAGGAGCCTCCGTTTTCACCGATTATATTTAGCGAAAACCTCCTAGGCACATAAAATAAACCCGTGCTAAAAAAATAGGTATCGGTGAGCGGACTGTCCATTACCAGGCCAAGAGAAAATTTTGTGTTGGTCGAAGCGTTTTCAATATCGAGAGTATCCGATATCAGATTGATTCGGCTACTTGTAAACGAGGGTGAAAATTTAAGCCCCAGTTTTATTTGTGCAAATGCCCCGACAACAAAGCCAAAAAGCAAAAAGGTAAAAAGGACTAACTTTCTCATAGAACGAAAAATAAATTTCTAGTTTTACAATCAAAAATATCCGTATGCGCTCAGTTTCCCTAATTATAGCCAGCCTTTTATTCTTCAGTTGCCAATCCAACGACTGTCGGCCGACACCCGATGCAGGGATCACCATCACTCCCTGGCCTATCAACAGGCTTGATCAGTCTTTGTTTTCCACTAAAAACGTGGATGAAGTTATGTCCTTTTTAATTGAAAACCCAACCATGAGCGAGCAGGTATATTTTATCGACGAATATCCTGATGCCTCTATCCTGGCCGCCAACATCCATGAAATTATCCACGACCCATACATTGACACCCTTTATAGGGAATCTGTCGAGGCATTCGAAAAAAATGAACGCCTGTTTTCCCAGGAGTTGGGAACAGCCATGGCGTGGCTTCATTATTATTTTCCACAATCCCCTCTGCCGGAAGTCAAAACCATGATTACCGGACTTTACCAGGATCTGATCGTTTCAGAAAAAGAAATCATCATTGGCATCGATTATTTCATTGGCGAAAATGCTACCTATAGCCCGTCAAATGTGCCTAATTATATCAAGAAGCGATATTCATACGAATACCTTGCCCCGACAGTATTAAAATTTTATATCTCCAGCTTTGCCGAAAATGGAGCTGAAAACACCTTGCTGTCAGAAATGATCGATTTTGGAAAAGTATATTATTTTCTTTCCCAACTATTGCCCTGCACAGAAGACTACAGGATCATCGGATTTGGCGAACAGGAAATGCTGGATGTCAACGCAAACCAGGAAATCATTTGGGCCAATTTTATCCAAAACGAATGGCTCTATGAAACCAGTGAAATCACAAAAATGAAGTTTTTGGGTGAGCGCCCCAATATCTATGAAATAGGCGAAAAATGCCCGGGAAGAATCGGTGCCTGGCTTGGATGGAAAATAGTGGAAAGCTATATGCAAAAAAGTGGTTCTTCGCTTCAGGAACTTCTCCGGGAAACCGATCACCACAAAATATTTTCCGAAAGCGGATACAAGCCAAAAAACAAAAAATAACGCGTTTTTTATAGGCTGTTAACGATTGTTTTTGTCGGTATCCGTATGGCCCACATACCCCGCAACTGGCCCATGGCATATCCCGTAGCCGAATCTTTGGGATAATACCCAAGGATGGTGTCATAGTTTTCTTCCGAAATATCTGTCCCGATAGCACCGTGACACGTGAGGCAGAGCGTATTACTGATGAGGATAGGTTGTGTAAATAACAAAACTTCTTTCCCATCTTCCATTATTGCCGGCTCAACTGTCAGTCCATTATCTAAACTATACTGATAGGCATCAAGGATGAGGTTTTCAAGCGAATCCGGTTCATCCTTTGGGTTTCTGAATTTTTGGCTTACCCGCATGATGTCCACTGACAGGCTATCTTCCAACTCCTTTACCAAAAACAAGGCATGCTGGTTGCAATAGGTCAATGCATATTCCATTCCGCCTTTGTCTATAGCCCCCTTCAGGTTTTTTTGGAGTGCCTGTTGTGCGGCAGCGGCAATTTGCTTGCCCATCTCAAGGCCCTTTTCCATTCGCTCACTTTGTGAAATTCGCTTGATTTCCCGGGAGGCAAGTTCATTTTTCACGGCTTCCCTGTCCACGGACTGTTGGGGGCTACAGGCCTGGATTACGGAAAATAACAGGAGTGCATATAGGAAGTGTTGAAAAGTTCGCATCTGAAAATGTGGGGTTTACGTTAATTTTACATCAAAATTAAAGGGAATGATCCGAAAACTTGAGGAAATTAATCAACGGTTTGAAGAAGTCGGCCAACTTATCATCCAGCCACAGGCAATGGCAGACATGCAATCCTTCTCACGACTTAACAAGGAGTACCGGGATCTTGAAAAAATAGTCGTAAAATATAAAGCCTATAAAACCGCTACCGAAAACCTGAAAGGGGCCAAGGAAGTATTGCAAACCGAAAAGGATGAAGAATTTAGGGAAATGGCAAAAGGTGAGATCGATGTATTGGTACCCCTGGTGAAAAGCCTGGAAGAGGAATTAAAGATTTTACTTATTCCCAAAGATCCCAACGATTCAAAAAATGTGATCCTTGAAGTTCGTGCTGGTGCAGGTGGGGATGAGGCTTCCCTTTTTGCCGGGGATTTGTTTCGTATGTACCAGCAATATGCCGATTCGTTAGGCTGGCGTTTTTCTGTCATGAGTTTTAGTGAGGGACAGGCCGGTGGTTTTAAGGAAATCATTTGTTCGGTAGAAGGCGAAGATGTTTATGCAAAACTAAAATTCGAATCCGGGGTTCACCGTGTACAACGTGTGCCCGCTACCGAGTCGCAAGGACGGGTACACACCTCGGCCGCAACCGTAGCGGTATTGCCTGAGGCAGAAGAAGTAGATATAGAGCTTAATATGGGCGACATTCGAAAGGATACGTTTCGGGCATCAGGGGCTGGTGGACAGCACATCAACAAAACCGAATCGGCCGTACGACTTACCCATATGCCCTCTGGTTTGGTGGTTGAATGTCAGGACGGGCGTTCCCAGCATGCCAATTATGACCAGGCTCTCAAAGTCCTGCGTTCGCGTCTGTATGAAATAGAGCTAAAAAAACACAATGATGAAATCAGCTCACAGCGTAAAACCATGGTAGGCAGTGGCGACCGATCCGATAAAATCAGAACCTATAATTATCCCCAGGGACGTGTAACCGACCATCGAATAGGATACACCGTATACAACCTCCCGAATATCATGAACGGAAACATTGGGGATTTCATTGAGCAGTTGCGTATAGCCGAGAATACGGAACGTATGAAAGCCAATGCAAATCAATAAGCCAACGGAATAATCAGTACCTTGTAGCATGTCCAGAATTTTTTATTTTGCACCCTTGGTTTTTTTGGCGTTGCTGGCGTGCGAAAAAGAATATGAAATCATCACAAAACAAGCGGACATACAGCT
>JAOUOM010000363.1 GCA_029880385.1 Cyclobacteriaceae bacterium
TGTTTCTGGGTTCCCTTTCCTGTATAGGCCTCTTTTTTTTCGATGGGAACAATGTGGAGTGGGGGATCATGTGTTCGGTTTTCGCCAGTGTGGGGTATTCGGCAAGCCTTGTGTTTTACGATGCCTTCCTTCCGGAAATAACTACCCCGGACCAAACGGATCGCGTAAGTGCCAGGGGATATTCCATGGGATATTTGGGTGGAGTGGTATTGCTGGTCATTAATCTGGTTACCATTCAGTTTTGGGATAGTCTGGGATTTGAAAGTCAGGGTTTTGCCACACGACTGGCATTTTTAACCGTGGGGGTTTGGTGGATGTTTTTTGGTTTGCTGTCGCTCAGCAGGCTTCCATCAAATGTATTTGGACGAAAACCATCGGGCGGCTTTTTGCTGAATGGATACCGGGAACTACGCAAGGTATGGATGGAATTAAAAAAATCGCGAAATATCCGGTATTTCCTGTTGGCATTTTTCTTTTACAATACCGGCGTACAGACCATCATGTACCTGGCAGCTACATTCGGATCCAAAGAACTTAAAATGGATGATGGCAAACTCATCATGACCGTGCTGGTTATCCAGTTTTTGGGGATAGCAGGAGCGTATCTTTTTGCGCACCTCTCCAGGCGAAGGGGAAATGTGTTTTCACTCATGGTCATGACAATCATATGGGTAGGCATCTGTGTTTTTGCTTATTTCATTTCCAATGAGCCGGAATTTTATGTTCTGGCAGCCTGCGTAGGCCTTGTAATGGGGGGCATCCAGTCGCTTTCACGTGCTACATTCTCAAAGTTGATCCCGGTCGACTCGATTGACCATGCGTCATATTTTAGTTTTTATGATGTCACCTACAATGTGAGCATCGTACTGGGAACCTTTAGCTATGGATTGGTCGAGCAGTTGACAGGCAGCATGCGCAATAGTACACTGGCATTGGGGACATATTTTTTCGTAGGGTTGTTGTTTCTTTTTACGGTAAAGCTGCCACATGTTACTTCACGACCTGCCCAGGCTTAACCTGCCTGCATTTGACGTACGATGGAAAGAGGCCGGGAAAAACACATTGATTTGGGATTCAATCCGTAAAAAATACCTGGTACTTACACCGGAAGAGTGGGTGCGACAGCACTTTATTCATTTGCTCCATACCCATTTGCATTATCCAAAAGCCTGGTTTAAGATTGAGTCCGGCCTGAGTTATAACCGGACTTCCAAGCGTTCGGATATATTGATTCTTAACAGGGATGGCAGTGCCCGTTTACTGGTAGAATGCAAGGCAGCAGAGATCCCTCTATCGGCAGATGTCCTCCAGCAGGTAAGCATTTACAATCATAGTTTGCAGGCAGATTATGTGGCCATTACCAACGGGATGAAGCATTTTGTCTGGAAGTTTTTTCCAGATCAAAATACCTATCAGCCCCTTCGTGATTTCCCTGTATACCAGAGGTAAAATGGCGGCATTCAAAAAACAGGCAAGCCGGATAGCTTGCCCATTTCATGGATTATTTGTCTAATTCATTTTTGCAAAAATCAATGCAATTGGCAACTTCTTTGACGGCATCCGATCCTTCGGGAATGTCGTACTCAAGCTCTATGGTAGCCATAAATTTGTATTTTTCATCACGCATCAAGCGCAGTACCTCGCCGATAGGCGTGTCCCCCTGTCCCCAGGGCAGGTTTGCCCCATTGTCTTTTTTCCTGTCCTTTATGTGCAGGTTCAGAATCCTGTCTTTGTATTTCTGAATCAGCGGAACAGGCGACTGGTTGGTGCCTGCCACATAGTGGCCAATGTCAAGGTTTAGGGCCTGATAGGGGGAAAGCGCAACGCATTCGTCCCAGCTGTTGAAATTGACGGCTGCATGGTTGTGATAGCCAATCAGTTTTTTGTATTTATCAGCATAAGGGGCCAGTTTCCTCACGGATTCATCGGTACGCTCCAGTGTGATACCCCGAGCACCTACCGTAGTGGCTACACGAAAACAATAGGCAATTTCTTCATCTGACATTCGGTCAAGTGGAAATTTTATAACTTCAATGTTCACACCCGCATCTTTAAACAAACCCGCCATTTCCTTGAATTTGCTCATAGGGGCTTTTGTTCGCCAGTTTTTGATGTCTGCCTGGTAATCGGCCCGTTCTTTCTTTTCGGCCTCTGTGAGCTCGCCGCGTTTCCATGGCGGTGATTCCGGAGCCCCTGCAAAAGTCTCGGCAGGCCCACCCATTAATTCGGTGGATGACAGCCCTAACTGGCGGAGATAGCCCACCAGGTCGGTGATAGTGCCGGGCATGCTACGAAAACTATAGGTGATGGCACCGATCGTTACTCCTTTGAAGTCCGGATCGGGACGGAATGGACGGAATGCGCCAGGAGAAGCGACCAGGGCTGAGGGCAAAAAAAATGAGCCGGCAGCCAGGCTGGAAGTTTGTAAAAAGGAACGTCGTTTCATTGTAGTGCGAGTCAGTTTATACTTCAACTTTGGTCCATACGTTACCTTCTCCGGTCGATTTCAACACGGCGTTGATGAGGGCCATACCCTTTACGCCTTCCTGTATGCCGGGGAAGTCCATTGCAGACGGGTATTCAACTCCAAAACGGTGTTTACGAACTGCAAAGGCAAAATTCCGATAAATATTGGCAAATGCCTCAATATAGCCTTCTGGATGTCCGGAAGGTGTTCGGGTATGCAGGGCAGCTTCTTCATGCAGGTAGGCGTTATCTACTCCTGTGCGATAAAACTGAACGGGTTTTCCGTGCAATTTTACAATGAGCGTATTTAGGTCGCGGTTGGCCCATTCCAGTCCTCCTTTGTCACCCGAAATACAGATTTTCAGGTTGTTTTCTTCGCCGGGGGCTACTTGTGAGGCTGATAAGACACCCGTGGCACCTTGCTCAAAATGGAGGAGTACATTTGCGTCATCTTCAAGGATTCGGCCAGGGACGAATGTTTTCAGCTCGGCAAGTACGTCTGTTATTTTTAAGCCAGACACATATTCGGCCATGTTGGCAGCATGTGTACCAATGTCGCCAAAGCAATTACTCTTTCCTGCTTTGTTTGGGTCTACCCGCCAGGCCACCTGTTTGGAATTGGAATCTTCCACCTTTTCTGTCATCCATCCTTGTGGGTACTCGACCATGATTTTACGTACATTCCCAATTTCCCCTTTTCGCACCATGGCACGTGCTTGTTTGACCATCGGATAGCCCGTATACGTGTATGTAACAGCAAACGGGAGAGAAGTTTTTGCCACTTTATCCCGTAATTGTACGGCTTCGTCATAGGTAAATGCAAGGGGTTTGTCGATGATGACGGGAAATCCGTGCTCTAGGGCTGCCATGGCCGGGGCGAAATGCACATGATTGGGTGTGACGATGGAGACAAAATCCATTCGCTCGCTTTCGGGCAAGCCTGCTTCTTTTTCCATCATTTCCATAAAAGACCCGTAGACCCGGTTTGGGGGTAAATAGAGATCACTGCCCGAAGAGGCAGAGAGTTCGGGGTTGGAGCTAAACGCACCACATACCAGTTCAATTTGTCCGTCAAGCGCTGCGGCCATGCGGTGGATGGCACCGATGAAAGCACCGCTTCCGCCCCCTACCATCCCCATTCTCAATTTTCTTTTTTCCATAAAGCCAATAAATATATAAGAAGAAATCACATTTTATAAGGTGTAAAAAAAGCTTTCAATAAAAGGCTGATAAGAAAGACTT
>JAOUOM010000364.1 GCA_029880385.1 Cyclobacteriaceae bacterium
TGTTAAAACCAGCTACATATGACCTATTCATACGATGACTTGTACGCCTTTTCCAAATCAATCCTGCAAGCAATCGGGTGCCCGGAAAAGGACGCCACTCTTGCTAGCGATGTATTGCTAAGTGCCGATCTTAGGGGCATTGATTCCCACGGTATTGCGCGTCTTGCCGGCTATGTCAGGCTTTATGAAAAAGGAAGGATCAATCCCACGCCGCAAGTGAAACTGGTACATGAAACACCCAGCACAGGTGTGGTGGATGGAGATCTGGGCCTCGGGCTTGTGGCTGGTCCGGCGGCTATGAAAATCGCTATTCAAAAGGCAAAAGAAGTTGGCTCAGGCTGGGTTTCTGTCAAAAATTCAAATCACTATGGTATAGCGGGTTTTCATACCATGATGGCCCTGGAACATGACTGCATCGGCATCAGCATGACCAATGCCAGCCCATTGGTAGCCCCTACGTTTAGTAAAGAGCGCATGCTGGGCACCAATCCCATTTCTGTGGCGATCCCGGCTGGTTTGGAGCCGGCGTTTGTAGCAGATATGGCCACCACCACAGCCGCCAATGGCAAGCTCGAAATCCTGCAACGTAAGAAAGCCGATACCCCGTACGGCTGGGTACAGGACAAAGAAGGTAATGTAACCACCGATGCATATGGCGTACAGCAGGGGGGTGCGCTGCTACCCCTTGGTGGTGACCGGGAACATGGTTCACACAAAGGCTATATACTGGGCAGCATTGTTGATATATTTTCAGCCGTTCTCTCGGGTGCCAATTATGGCCCCTGGGTTCCTCCATTTGTTGCCTTTTTAGAACCCGACCCGAATCCGGTAGGACAGGGAATCGGACATTTTTTTGGTGCTATGCGAATCGATGGCTTTCGGCCAGCAGAAGAATTCAAATCGCACATGGATAATTGGATCCGGAGATTTCGCAACGCCGTTCCCATCAACCCGGAAATCCCCGTGGTAATACCGGGAGACCCGGAAAGGGAAATGGAAAATGAAAGAAGAAAGGCCGGCATTCCTCTCCTGGATCCGGTAATCAACGACCTGAAAGGCTTATCAGAAAAATACCAGGTTCCGTTTCCAGGTTAAAAACCCACATTCAGGCCTACCCGGAGATTGAAGGGACTTCCGTACAATGTGTATCCATTGGACCTGTTCCACAGCAGGTTGTACAAGCCCGTGGCATTGAATGAGACATTGCCCCGGATTGGATAGCTGTATCCACCACCGACGAACCAACTTTTGAACCCGGTATTCCAAATATCCGGTTGATCCCTGAATGCCAATATTTCATATTCGGTAGTGGCAAAAAAGTTTTTGACGATGACATAACGGGAAAATAAATTTCCACCGTAGAGGATAAATGAAGTGCCCTGTATCTGATTTACCGTGTATTGATAGACTGCTCCAATACCCACTGAAAACGGATCCGTTATTTTGTACCCAAGCTGAGGAGACAAGTTGAAATAGGAAATATTGTTTCGGGAATTTAGACCAAAGCCTCCACCAAAGTAGAGCCTGTCACCCAACCCTTTGTCTGATTGGGATTTTACCGTGAATCCGGAAAGCAAAACAAAGAAAAAAACTAGTGTTCTTGCCATGGACTTTATTCTTCCACTACCACAAACACCTCTTCATTTTCTTTTTTCATGTAAAATTTCTCTCGGGCCATTTTCTCCAACAACGCATCATTGTTGAGCAAAGCCTCTCGGTCGGCTTTTACTTCTTCAATTTTTTCTTCATAAAAAACTTCTGTTTTTTCTAATTCCTTCAGTTTGTTTGACAAACGTGCCTGCATAAAAAGGTCATTGGAATCAAAAAAAGCCAGCCAAAGGATGAAAAAAAAGGCCGTCAGGAAATAGAAATTCCTGAAAAATGACGGAATACGCATGATAACCCTTTTCATAATGGCAGTAAAGATAAAAAAAAGGGCCAAATGAATGGCCCTTTTTGAAATTATGCTTTTGACGGATACACCGCTGCTTCTTCGAGTTCTTCTTCGATGCGAAGCAATTGATTGTATTTTGCCATCCTGTCCGAACGTGAGAGAGATCCGGTTTTGATCTGTCCTGTATTCAGTGCTACAGCTATATCGGCAATGGTACTATCCTCCGTTTCACCCGAACGATGCGATACGACAGCTGTCCATCCGGCCTTATGTGCCATTTCTATGGCATCGAGTGTCTCGGACAAGGTACCGATCTGGTTTACTTTGATCAGGATGCTATTGCCACATTTTTCCTTAATGGCACGGGAAAGGAATTTTACATTGGTCACAAGCAAATCGTCGCCTACTAGCTGGCATTTGTCCCCAATTTTTTCAGTCAGCAATCTCCAACCTTCCCAATCGTTTTCGGCACACCCATCTTCGATACTATCGATCGGATATTTAGCGGCCAATTCGGCCAGGTAATCTACCTGTTCCTGGATGCTTCTTACTTTTCCATTTGGTCCTTCAAATTTGGCGTAATCATATTTCCCATTTACAAAGAATTCGGAAGAGGCACAGTCCATGGCAATGGTAATATCCGAACCTGCTTTGTACCCGGCGGCTGCAATGGCTTGCAATACACTGTCTATGGCTTCTTCGGTACCACCACTAAAGTTTGGCGCAAATCCTCCTTCATCCCCAACGGCCGTACTCAGGCCCTTGTCTTTTATTATTTTTTTCAGGTGGTGAAATACTTCCGCACCCATCCGCAATGCTTCACTGAATGTAGGCGCACCGACAGGACGGATCATGAATTCCTGAAACGCAATGGGTGCATCGGAATGGGATCCTCCATTGATAATATTCATCATAGGAACTGGCAATACGTGTGCATTTACACCGCCAAGGTAACGAAACAACGCCTGCCCCGACTCTTCAGCAGCCGCTTTGGCTACTGCCAGGGAAACCCCAAGAATTGCATTCGCCCCCAGTTTGCTTTTATTCTCAGTTCCGTCCAGATCGATCATAATCTGATCGATCAATTTTTGTTCGAACACAGAATAACCTACTATTTCAGGTGCAATGATTTCATTGACATTGTCAACCGCTTTCAATACGCCTTTACCTAAAAACCTGGTTTTGTCCCCATCGCGAAGCTCTACGGCTTCATGCTCACCGGTAGAAGCACCGGACGGAACTGCTGCCCGACCCAGGATGCCATTTTCGGTGATAACATCTACTTCAACTGTTGGATTGCCCCTTGAATCAAGGATTTGGCGGGCAAACACGCTTTCAATGATACTCATGATTTATTTTGCTTTATTAATTCTATAAAATCGTCGAACAAATAGGTGGAGTCATGTGGGCCGGGCGAAGACTCGGGGTGGTATTGTACGGCAAAAGCAGGTTTATGCTTCAGCCGAAAGCCCTCCACGGTATCATCATTTAAGTCAATATGGGTCAATTCTGCCTGATCTGATTTTTTCAAAGATTCATAACTCACGACGAAGCCGTGATTTTGTGATGTAATTTCACTTTTACCGGTCAATAGGTTTTTGACAGGATGGTTTAATCCCCGATGGCCATGGTGCATTTTGAACGTTTCAATACCCACCGACAAGGCCAGAATTTGATTTCCCAAACAAATACCGAATACCGGCATATTGGCATCGAGAATTTGCCTGGCTGTGTCCACTGCATAGGTCATAGCCGCCGGGTCACCTGGGCCATTCGATAAGAAATATCCATCGGGATTCCAGGCCGCCAT
>JAOUOM010000365.1 GCA_029880385.1 Cyclobacteriaceae bacterium
GATTTTCACCACAATTTTATCATCGATCGCCGCAAGTTCCCGGCCTTCGCGCAACATGCCTTCGACATCCGTGGCGATAACTTCTGCACTTACATTGTCATCCACGATGTTGCAGATGTCCTTGTAGTGTTTGAGGATGTTTTCACTTCCGGTTATCCCTTCTTTTGCCATCAGGGAAGGGTTGGTGGTGACGCCATCCAATATACCCAGGTCATGGGCTTCCCGGATTTCATTGAGGTTGGCGGTATCGATAAAAAATTTCATGCTTTCTGATTTTTTTGTACCAAAATATGGCAGAATAATGTATAAAAAAAGGCAAACAGTATATCGCACCGCTTCGACCGTCTGCCCTTGCTTCCTTCCGGACCTGGGGGATTCAACAGGAGCTGGTCGTATCTGTTTGCCGGTCGCAAAGTTAAATCCAAAATATTCATTAGAAAAATATGGTTTGCATGAATTTATAAAAATTCAGTTAACGGTGCAAGTTTTTTAGCCATTTACTAATGTCTGACAAACGGAATTTGAAATCATAGACGGGGTAACCCTAAATGATCGATAATTTTGATCGTCAGGTTAATTGTATTGTTAGCGCAATAATTATGCATTAGTTTTACCCTTTTACTACTCTAAATCACTGTTTGTATGGGAAAAGGAGATAAAAAAACAAAAAGAGGCAAGCTTGTTAAAGGGTCTTATGGTGTGTCACGCCCACGAAAGGAAAATGTAAACAAGCCTGCGAAAAACATCAAGAAATAAGCTATTTTGTATCGAAATGTTCAAAACGTGTGGATAGGGATTTTGTTTCTATTCATCACAAGTTCAGCCATTAGTCAACACAGGACATACTTAGGGGCAATGGGGGGCACGGGTCTGGCAACTTCATTTATTGAACACACGCTGTATAATACAAACCTGACATCACTACCCATCCGTAGCAATCACTATGCGTTGATGTTTCGGCATTTCACGCAACACAGGGATTATACCGTATTTAATACCGGTATACAGACCGGCCTTCAATATATTCAAAAAGGTTGGAAGCAATCATTCCAGCAGATAGCACCATTGACCACACGTTTGAATTACCTGGTGTTGCCTATGGAATCTGTCGTCTATATGGGGAATGAAAAAAACCGGTTAAGTTTAGTCATGGGGATGTATGCCGAATACCTGTTGAGTTACGAACTGCCGCAGGCACCGGATATGGCCAGTATCACATATGAAGATTTTTTCACGTTCGATCCCCAAAAAGATAAGCGTACGGGCTATGGACTTAGTGTCGGGCTTGGTTTTCAGCGGGATTTCAGCTTTGGTGCCATCCTGATTGAAGGAAAGGCCACCTATTCCATCAGCAATTTCATTTCGATCGATTCGGTTGCAGGTTTTACACCCGATATTTCCAATTTGATTAATGGCGTGATTTCCATCGGGTATTTGATTCCTCTCCATTAGTACCTCTTTTTAATTTGTCTCAGGCCTCAAGAGACTTGCTCTCGTTTTTGTTGAATCAACACGAAAATTTTGGGAGGTATTTTTTCATTGGGAAATGATTGTTGGAATACCTGTTTTTCTGGGTGAGCACTGAATCCATCCGGAGAAGTCAAGGAAAAACGGGTCGGGGGATTGCCAGATACGCCATGTTTCAGAAATGAACACGCCCTTTGGTTTGGGCTATAAAAAAAGCTGCCATTGCTGGCAGCTTTTGTTCTATACTGATTTGTATAACTTATTCTATTTTTTCAACGTCCCTAAACGGACTTAAGGATATTGCTTCCATGGCTGTTCTGAATTCCGGCCATTTCGTATCAAAATATCCATTGATGAGCTGCAGACTTTTGTTTAGTTCAGTGGTGAATTTCTCCGTTAATTTCTGCTCCGTTTCGGTAGGGGCATGCAGCGCATTGGAGGTATAGCGGTAGGCAGTGAAATAATGGCTCATGATATTTTGCGACTGATTCCGGGTGATCCCCTGTCTTTCATCTTCCTTGCCAAAAAACAAATCGAGCAGTGTGTTAAGCGTGTCTTTTGTAGCTTTGATGAGTTCGAGTTGGGACTTGAACGCCTCCTTATCTTTGTCTTTCAGTTTCGATTCAAACTCAGACGCAATGCGAAGGCTTTGTTTTACTTGTTCGACTGCCTTTAACCCTTTTTCGGCCTGGGCTTCCAGGTTTTTGAGTGCTTCATACTGTGCTTTTAATTCAAGTGGCGAAATTGAAATGCGCGGGTCATATTTCACTTCTATTTCACTTGAATCCCGCTGGTCACCATAGGTTATGCGGATGTTGTAGGTGCCCGGGAGTACGTTTACACCTCCGGATTCATTTCCAGGCTTATTTTGGCCTGTCCGGGTGATCCGGTTCACTCCTTTTTCATCCATGCCCCATTCCATTCTGTAGATTCCACTTTTATCGGGTGCTTTTTGTCTGATTGTCCGGATGATATCGCCGGATGAAGTAAGGACTTCCAGCATTACCGTGTCGTAGTTCACCTTTTTGTTTTCGCCCGGTTTGACAGCACTAGCCGGGCTGGTGTTTTTCTTTTTCCCGGCGGTGGCTGTTTCTTCTTTGGCCGGTTCCTTTTCAGGTACAGAAATGCTGTATGAAATCAGGGCGTTGGTACTTCGGTTTTCGGCATTGAACATGGCATCTGCCCCAAAGCGTGATCCGGTTGGTTGCTGGGTAGCTGCCAGATAGGCAACAGGTGGAGGGTAAACCGAAAGTTTTTGCTTAAGAGCGGAACCACTGGTTGTCGCTATTTCACGTAAAGGACGAATGTCGTCCAGCACATAGGCAGCCCTTCCGAATGTACCAATTACCAGGTCATGGTCGCGGGGGTGGATTACCAGGTCCATGACGTTGGTAGTAGGTAGTCCCTGTGTCCATTTGGTCCAGTTTTTCGCACCATCTATACTGATGTACATGCCATCATCCGTACCTAAAAACATGAGGTTGGCTTCCAGCGGGTCTTCCACTATACACAGTGCATAGCTGGCCACATCCTGCTGGTCGACGATTCGTTCCCAGGTTTTGCCATAATCGCGTGTGCGAAAAGCATAGGGGGTGTAATTGAACCGTCGGTAGTCATTGGCCACCAATAATGCTTCCCCTTTATTTTTGTTGGAGGCTTTTATTTGATTGATCCAGGCTCCTTTTGGCAAGCCGGTTATATTGGGTTGTACATTTGTCCACGATTGTCCGCCATTTCGTGTCAACTGGACATTACCATCGTCCGTACCCACCCATAGTACATTGGGTTCCAACGGGGACGGCTCGATAACCAAAATCGTGCAATGGTTTTCAGCACCTGTTGCGTCCAGGGTTAGTCCGCCACTATCGCCCTGTTTTTGTTTGGCCGGGTCGTTGGTCGTCAAATCGGGTGAAATAATCGACCAGGTTTGTCCGCCATCAAGGCTTTTGTGCAGGAACTGGCTTCCGAAATAGATGATTTTGGGGTCACTGGGATCCCGGTTTATACCGGCATTCCAGTTGAATCGTAGTTCAATGTTGCTGTCAGGGTTTGTGGGACGTATGGTTTCAAAGTAGCCCGATACCCGGTCGTAAATTCCGGCAAACCCCTGCTGGGACGTCGAGATGCCGTAGCGGCTGTCAGTAGGATCGGGCAAAACATCAAAGCCATCCCCGAAGGAGATTTCCTGCCAGTAACTGTTGCGTATGCCCTGGGCTTTCCATGTGTAGGCAGGA
>JAOUOM010000366.1 GCA_029880385.1 Cyclobacteriaceae bacterium
TGGATGACAGATCCAGGTTAAAGCCAATGATCAAAAAGATGATGAGGGTAATGGATATGGAGGGCACTGTCGTAAGTGCCATATACCTGATATGCGTGAACAGGTCTGTACCAGCCATGGCAGGGGCAAGATTGGTAGTATCGGACAAGGGTGACATTTTATCACCAAAATAGGCACCGGACAATATCGCCCCGGTTACCAGTCCTTCGGAAATTCCCAGGGCTTTGCCAATTCCGATCAGGGCTATACCGACGGTAGCGGCAGTGGTCCATGAACTGCCGGTAGCTACGGACACAATGGAGGCAATCACACAGGCAGCAAACAAAAAGATGGTGGGGTTGAGGATGTGCAAGCCATAGTAGATCATGGCAGGCACGATACCACTGAGGAGCCAGGTTCCGGCCAGGGAGCCGATCAGCAGCAGGATTAGCATGGATCCCATGGCAGAGCTAATGCTCCTGACAATGCCATCCTGTAAAAACTGCCAGGTATAACCATTGCGCCATGCCACGAGGGCAGCCACAGCTGCGGCCAGGATAAGGACGATCTGATTGGATCCTTCCAGTGCAGTATCACCGAAGAGGCCAACGTTTACTGTCAATAAAAGGATTAGGAATAGTACTGGAATAAATGCCTGGAATAAAGAAGCCTCTCGGGTGGTTGATGTCATACCTATGTCTATTTCAAAAAGCAGAAAATTAACTAATTATTTTCAGAATGATCCCTGCAATACCATTTCTGCCAGTTCTTCGCCTACCAAACTACCGATCGCTACGCCCATGCCTCCCAGCCGTACACCCAGGTATACACCATTTTCACTTCGTTCTACAATGGGGGATTTGGTATCGCCAAAAGCCATGATACCGGTCCAGAGATGTTCGATCGTATAAGTGATACCGGGCAAAATGATGTTAGCCAGGTCTTCCTGTAGTTTGAGTTGTATTTTTTTGTTGATTTCAAATAAAGTCGAGGTTTCTCCTTCAAAGTCGAGGTTTCTGCCTCCGCCAAAGATGAGTTTGTGGCCATGATCCCTGAAATAATAATATCCCTGATCGTAGTGGAATGCCCCTTTGAATTTGAGTGGTGTGGCCGGATTGACAGCCATTACCATCCCCCTGCCCGGCAGCAGGGGTACATCTACCAGGCCGGGCGTGAACGCATTGGTACATACGATCACTGCCCCCGCTTCAAACCGGTAGCGGAGGTTGGCTTCCACCGCATTGTTTTCCACGTGGGTGACCATGGCACCTGTGAGGATTTTTACGCCCAGCTCAGTACAATACTGCCAGAGTGCCGACATCATTTTTCCCGTGTCGATCTGTCCCTCAAACTGGTTGAGTAGCAGACGCTCTGTTTGGGCGAAACCAAACGATGGCAATTGGCTGGTATGATCCGAAAAAACAGGGGAAGGAAAAATGGACGAGAGTTTTTGGTTGAAATTTTCGATTTGGCCCGGAATGTCATCAGCCGTACCAAAGACCAATTCATAGCCGCCGTGCTGATGGAAATCAATGGTTTGGTCGCCCAGTCTTTTACGTGTGAGCAAAAGTCCTTTCCATCGCTTTTCCACCAGGTCCAGCATGGCCTCCGTGCCCATGTTTTTTTCGTCCTCGATCAATTCGGATAAGCTGCCGAAGCAGGCAAAACCTGCATTTTTGGTGCTGGCACCCGTGGGTAGTAGCCCCCGTTCCAGTACCAATACCGAAAGATCCTTTCGTCGCTCTTTTAAGGAAGCAGCCGTGGAAAGACCCGTGATCCCGGCCCCTACGATGATAATGTCATACGATAAGAGTGATTCTTTCTCCCAGATGCTTAACATTCTTTCAGATTATTTTTTGATATAAATTTTCAGCAAGCAAGGCCGATTTTTCCCAAGTTAGCTCACTGGCTTCTTTGTTACATTGCCAAATATAGCTTTCCTTTTCTTTTTTGTTTTGCAGGAGTGACTCAATGGTGGCGGTAAAATGATAAACGTCCCATGCTTCGTGTGTTTTAAGCGTGGGTACCCATTCGGTGATGCCTGCCCCTTTGGAAACCACCACAGCGACACCACTTTGGATGGCTTCAAGCGCTACCAGCCCAAAGGGTTCGGAAACAGACGGAACGACTACTACATCCAGGTCGTCCATTAGGTTACGAACGTCTTCATGAGTCAAAAAACCGGTCAGGGTACAATGGGCTGATAGGTTATGGCTGTTGATTTTTTGACGTACCTGATCCATCAGGTATCCGTCGCCGGCCATGACAAACTCCAGCGAACTATGCCTGTTAAGCAGTTCACGGGCAATGTCGAGGAAAATTCCGGGTGATTTCTGATCCGCGAATCTGCCTACAAATCCTATTTTATTTAGTTTTCGTTCTGGCCTGTCGGGGGCTTTGTAGCGATCCGCCCCGTTGGGAATTACCGTTATTTTTTCCAACGGAACCTGGTACATCCGGTGAATGGTGTTTTTCAAGCCATTGCTAACGGCAATCACCTGATCTGCAGCGGCCAGTCCCTCTTTTTCATAGGATTGAACGATGGAGTTTGCATAGGCTCCGTTTCGGTCGTATTCGGTGCTATGAACGTGTGCCACAAAGGGTATTCCGGTACTTTCACGAATGGCCATTCCTGCCCGGAACGTCATCCAGTCATGGCAATGAACGAGTTCGTAGCTATTGGAAATGGCTTCTGAGGCTGCCAATACCGTATATTTTTCAATTTGCGCCAGCAGTTGGTCACCATAGCCTCCCGTAAGGGGAATTTGCTCCAGAACCTCGTGAGCGAAGGCTTCACCTGGCTCGTCACTTCCTTTGCTTTCGTTTTTGAAATAATCGGGAGGCAGATACGGGAGTAGCCGTGCACCTGTATGCAGGTGGTGAAAGGTACTTTCCAAGGTTCGTTTGCCTTGCGACGACAAGGAGGGAAAATTCAGTTTTTCAGCCGATACCATGCGGGGGGAACCATCTGTTGCTGTCACCGGAGGAAATGAAGGGACAACAAACGACACATGATGTCCTTTTCGCACCAGTGCTTCTGCCAATCCTTTACTGGCTATTCCTAATCCTCCGGAAAGTGAAGGAGGGTATTCCCATCCGAGCATTACTATCTTCATCATTCTGTTTTGCTAATCCATTGCATCCGGCAATCAAACCCGACCAAATCCGATTTTGTACCATTGGACATAAACTGGTACCTAAGTTAGCGTGGGATACGGACATGAAATAGCAAAATCGCCATTTCATTCCCCATGGATTACAAATTTCTTTTTATTCTGACGGAGGTTTTTCCGGATTGGGGATTACCAGATGTGAAAAACCAGCGCATGCTTTATTCGACAATAAAATATGAGCGATGGGTGACAGGCTGTCCATCTTCTGACCATCCTTCTATGACAATTTCGAAGCGGCCTTCCGTGTCAGATGTCGAAAATTGAAATTGATAGGGATCATTTGCCGTGTGTCGGATATTGGGATCCCAAAAGAGTTGGTACCGGTAATCCGGAATCCGACTGGAACCAGCAGGAATTGACGGATAGACCGGAAAAACATATTCCTTTTGTTTGGATAATCCCATTAAAGGAACAGGCTGGCTGGCTTCCCCAAGGTCATAATCGTCAAGCTGTCCATGGAAGGTCTGAAAAGCAATCACGCCATCAGACACAAGGGGCCCCAAATAATACCGGCGGTGAATGATGCCTATGCTCTTTATTTTGT
>JAOUOM010000367.1 GCA_029880385.1 Cyclobacteriaceae bacterium
CACTTGTCATACAAGCATGCATAAACAGCGATTTCATACCCGTACCATCTGGCTTGCCATGGTGCTATTTTTTATACTGGCCTCATGCGGGCCTCAACGTGACAACCGGCTTCTGGTTGTCTTTGATGGCACCAAAACCGACCCTTCGGTTGTATCGGCATTGATGGAAAAACAGGAGGCGTTAGTCGTTGACACGCTATCCTTCGACCCTGTCAGGCGGCCGGGAGCCACCCTGCTGCCTTACCGGGCGGTGTGGTTGCTGGCGGATCCCATGCAGGTGCCGGTGGAGTGGCAAAGCGATATCGAACGCTATGTACAGTCCGGCGGGGGATTACAGACGCTGGATATGCCGGTAAATAAATTCCATTGGCCGTGGCTGTGGCGTGCACGAGAGGCTGGTGAGCCGGGATATGACGGTGGCCAGGTAGCCTTTGTGACGCTGAAAGCCCTGGCTGATGCGAAAATCAGCATGGGCTCTGACAAAATCAGGGAATCTGCCATACATAGCCAGGCAGCCCCTGACCAAAACCGGTTTACCAAAATCATCCTTGATGCAGATGTCAACGAGCCCATGGAGCTGGCATTGCTGCCCAGTGGAAGGGTATTGTACATCGAGCGGGAAGGCAACCTGAAGGTATATGACCCCAAACGCCACACGACCAAATTGCTCCACACGTTTGACGTGAGCACGGAGGGGAATTATGAGGACGGCATGCTGGGCCTTGCCGCTGACCCAAACTATAAAGAAAACAACTGGATTTATATCTATTATTCGCCCTATGGGGGCCGTCCGCGCCAAAACCTGTCACGTTTTGTGCTGGCCTACGAAGACAGCCTGATCGTAAGCAGTGAAAAAGTGGTGCTGGAAGTGGCCGTGCAGCGCGAGACCTGCTGCCACTCCGGCGGATCGATCAATTTTGGCCCCGACGGCAATCTTTACCTAAGCACAGGTGACAATACCAGCTCCAAAGAATCGGACGGTTATTCGCCCCTGGATGAACGTCCGGGACGATCACCGTTTGATGCCCAAAAATCATCGGGCAATGCCAATGACCTGCGGGGGAAAATCCTGCGGATCACACCTACAGCCGATGGGTCATATACCATTCCGGAAGGCAACCTTTTTCCTGAAGATGGCAAACAGGGTCGCCCCGAAATTTATACCATGGGCTGTCGCAATCCCTTTCGCTTTACGGTGGATCAACGTACCGGATTTGTCTATTGGGGTGATGTGGGGCCCGATTCAGGCAAAGACAGTGAACTGGGGCCTCAGAGTTATGATGAATGGAACCAGGCCCGGAAAGCGGGCAATTATGGCTGGCCCTATTTCGTCGGCGACAATAAGGCATATCCCGACTTTGATTTTGCCACTGGCGAAATAGGACCCGCACAGGATCCGGGTGCCCCCGAAAACCATTCCCCAAACAATACCGGTCCGGTACAGTTGCCTCCGGCCCAGTTGCCACTGATCTGGTACCCATATGGCGAATCCGCTGAGTGGCCCATGCTGGGGACAGGATCACGAAGTGCCATGTCCGGCCCGATGTATTACCGGCCCAAAGGCAAATCCCGCGTTGCCTTTCCCGACTATTACGAAGGCAAATTGTTTATCTACGAATGGGCACGAAGCTGGATAAAGGTGGTTTCTTTTGATAAAGACTGGAACCTCGAAAAAATCGAACCTTTTCTTCCCAATGAAACATTTGTGAAGCCCATTGATATGGAGTTTGGTGAAGATGGTGCCCTGTACATGCTTGAATATGGTGAAAATTATTTTGCCAACAATGTGGAAGCACGCCTTGTGAAAATCGAATACGCAGAAGGCAACCGGCTACCCGTACCTGCCATTACGGCCGACAAAACCCGTGGTGCGGTGCCATTCACGGTAAACGTATCATCCCAGGGTTCGTTTGATTACGATGCAGGCGACTCGCTCACCTTTTCATGGTTGGCAAATGACCAGTCTGTCAATGGAAAAACAGGTTCCTTTACCTTCACCGAACCCGGCAACTATCCGATCAAACTGACCGTCAGTGACAGCCAGGGAGACACTGCCTCTGCCATTCTGGTCGTGACAGCCGGTAACGAACCGCCCGTAATCTCCCTGGAATACAGTGGAAACCTTTCCTTTTATTTTGGCAGGGAAACCACGTCATATCGGGTAGTCGTGAAAGACAAGGAAGATGGCTCCACCCTGGATGGGGGCATTAATCCCGCCGATGTAAGGGTAAGCTTCAATTATCTGGAGCGTGGATTCGACCTGGCCTTGCTGGGTGAAGAATTTTTCAGCGACCCGGTTTCTTTTGTAAAAGGAAAATCCATGATCCAAAACAGTGATTGTAGTTCCTGCCATGCCATGGACACCAAATCCATCGGTCCCAGCTACATGGACATAGCCCGGCGATATGCAGGCCAGCAGGGGAAATTAGCTTTTTTGGCAAACAAAATCATTGAAGGAGGCAATGGCAACTGGGGCGAAAAACTGATGGCCGGACATCCGCAGCATACGCTGGATGAAACGACGGAAATGACCCGCTACATCCTGTCACTGGCTGACGGACAGGAAACCGGCCCGACTATCCAGGGAACCCTCACCTTCGACCGGCACCTGGCCGACTCGGGAGTCTACCTGATGTCCATCCGGTACACGGACAAGGGAGCTGGCCAGGCTGAGCGCATAGACGTGAACAGATTCATTGAAATCCGTCCACCCTGGCTGGAAGCCGAAGCATACGATTTCTACAACGATGTGCAGCAACAACGCCCCAATGGCGGGGAGTTTGCCTACGTAAGCAATTTCAATAACGGATCCTACATTGGCTACCAGTCGATTGACCTCACCTCGATCCGGCAACTGGAAGTACAGGCACGGGCGTTTAACGGCGGCATCCTGTCCGTGCGAATGGACTCACCGGACGGGGTGGAAATCGGTACGGTAAGCCTGCCGCCATCCCAACAGCGCTGGCGGGCACCGTGGGTCAGGTACACCCTGTCAATCCAATCTGTACAGGGCATACACGACCTGTATTTTGTGGTTCAGAATGAGGAAGAAAGCCAGTGGCTGGCAGAAATCGACAAGGTCGTTTTCAAAAAATAAGCAGCAGGCCGACAAGCCGGTAGACTTCCCAAAAAAAGGAAGGAACAAAGCTTGTCGGCATTAGAAATTCTCGTCTACTTTTACCCATAAATCCATGCCATCATGAAGCTGCGACTACTGGTTAATCATTTTTTGAAGGGCCTGCTGCTGGTCGTCCCGCTTAGTGCCACGACCTATGTGATCTACGTCACAATCCGCTGGGTAGACGGCCTGATCCCCATCAACATTCCGGGTGTTGGGCTGGTGACCGTAGTGGTGGCCACCACACTCCTCGGCATGATTGCCAATTCGTTTGTGGCCAGGCATGTATTCGGGTTTGTGGAAGGCCTTTTAAAAAAAATACCGGTGGTAAACTTTATCTATTCGTCTTTTCACGATGTAATAGGGGCCGTAGCAGGCGAAAAGAAAAAATTCAACCGGCCGGTACTGGTACCCTTTGACGACAAGGGCATCCTGCTGAAGCCCGGTTTTGTAACCCAGGACGATCTGTCCGACAGCAACCTGGAAGAATACATCGCCGTGTACCTGCCGCACAGTTATAATTTTTCCGGCAACCTTTTTTTTGTGGAAAAATCGAAAATAATACCCCTGAC
>JAOUOM010000368.1 GCA_029880385.1 Cyclobacteriaceae bacterium
GGAGTGTCAGGCCAGGGTAGACTCCACCCTCCGTACCTATACCCTGACGTCCGAGGATTTTGATGTTTCACTTTCCGGCGATTTTCTGTTGACAAAGTTGGTTAAGGATGTGGCGGTTTCCATCAAGGAATACACAGGCATGTTTGACCAAAATCAGGAGCAGATAAATGCCTATTATAAAGCCAAGGAACGCAGTGTACATCCCTACCGGGCTGACCTGACCATCAATGCCCGCCATCCCAATGCGTATTTGTCGTATTTGGGGCTGCCGGTTACCCTCTCGGATCAATCGTATCTGGAGGCCGTCTTTTCCCAGAAAAATGATTCCTACATTTCGGTATATGCTTTTGCTGATTCGGTCACCTATGGCGACAGGCTGTTTCTCGACAATTCGCTGGATATCAATGCGTCAAAGGATAGGGATTCCACCGGTGTACTGGCGTTGTTCCAGATCTCATCGAAGGAACAATATTGGGATGTGATCCCCTATACGACTGGCTTTACTGCCGAGGCAATCTGGAGCAATGATTTGATCGACCTCACTCTGAGCGCAGCACAACCGGCAAATGGAAGCAGGGCTGATATCCATTCAGAAATCAGACTGGCGAATGGTACCACCGATATTCATTTGTTACCCTCCAGACTGAAGGTGTTTGATAAAGAATGGAACATTAGCCGTACCAACCGGGTACGTTTTGTGGATGATAAAATCCTTTTCAGCAACCTTGAATTGTTCCACCTGGAGCAATCCGTGAAAATTGATGGCGTATTGTCGGACAGCCTGGCGACTCTGCTCGATATTTCATTTGAAAAATTTGATCTGGAAAACCTAAACACGTTGATACCCAAAAAATTGAATGGCATTGTCAATGGTAGCGGGCGGTTTTACAGGACATCTTCTAATGAGTCGATGCGTTTTGAGTTGGGTCTTGACATTCGGGAAATGATGTTTGAAGGGGTATTGCTTGGCGATTTTACCGGCATTTCGGAATGGGACAGGGCACGAAATGGATTGTACCTCGATTTTGGGCTGGTAAGGGAAAATATCAATACCATGCGGATCAACGGCTATGTAAGGCCCGGGAAAACCGAGGAATTGCGCATTGAGGCCAGGTTTGACCGGGCAAATTTGAATTTGCTGGAACCTCTGTTCAGTCAACTGGTTTCGGGTGTGGACGGGACTGCCTCGGGGGAGTTTGAGATAGTCGGAACATTTGAAGATCCCGAGATATACGGATTTGCACGGGTTAATGATGGACGTGTAACACTCGACTACCTCAATACGACCTATCAATTTTCGGGGCTTACCCGCTTTGAAGATAATCTGATATTGTTAAGGGATTTGAAATTTACCGACCGGTTTGGAAACAGGGCTATCCTGAAGGGGAGTGTGAAACATCACCGGTTTACGAATTTTTTTACAGACCTGGATATCGCCCATACGAATTTCGAGTTGTTAAATACCAACCGGACACAAAACAGCCTGTATTATGGCAATGCCTATGGTACCGGGACAATCCGGGTAGTCGGGCCGATCGAAAATATCCTTATCAAAGCCGAAGCTACGTCAATGCCCAATACCCGTATTTACATTCCATTTATCGAAGAGCAGTCGGTCGAGAAAAAAGATTACATCACCTTTTCTGCAAAGTCTGGCTTAAAATCAGACGAACCGGCCAATAAAAAAACCAACCTGACGGGTATCACGATGGATTTTGACCTGAATGTGACGGAAGATGCCTACATGGAACTCATCTTTAACCCCCGTACCGGCGACATCATACGGGGCAGGGGCGATGGAAACCTCCAGCTACGGATCAACACCAGTGGGGATTTTGAAATGTTTGGCAGGTACGAGGTGCGTGACGGAGCCTATAATTTCACGACAAGCCTGATCAACAAGGAATTGCAGGTGAAGCCGGGAGGATCCATTACCTGGTATGGCGATCCGTATGCAGGCATTTTGGATATTGAGGCTACTTACAGGCAGTTGGCCGATATTTCGGACTGGGAAGCACCACAGACCACCAGCGCATTTTCGACACCTTCACAAAAGTATCCTGTCTTAGTGGTACTGGGGCTTAAAGGGGCCATGATGTCGCCTGCCATCAGCTTCAGGATGGAAATGGAGCAGTCAAATGCACCGGGGCTGGATGATCGGTGGCGGCAGATGCTTTCGGCTGTGAATGGAAATGAAGAGGAACTAAAACGCCAGGTTTTCTCATTGCTGGTTCTGCGCAAGTTTTCACGGCAAAACAGCTTTGTTGTGAGTGCCGGGTTTCAGTCCGGTCTGAGTTCCGTGAGTGAGTTTGTGAGCAATCAGCTAAGTTATTGGTTAAACCAGGTAGATGAAAACCTTGAGGTAAGCATAGACCTGAATACACTGAGCCCGGATGCGTTCAATACATTCCAGTTGCGTTTGGCCTATACGTTTTTGGATGGTCGTCTTCGGGTCACACGAGGTGGGGGGGTTACCACGGTAGTGGATCAAAACCCGGGCTTTGGTTCAATTCTGGGCGATTGGTCCGTGGAATACGTACTCACACAGGATGGCCGGTGGCGGGCCCGGGTTTTTAGCCGGGCAAATCAGTTGGCAGTACACCAGGACATGACGGGCGCAAGCTTTCAGTTTGTACAGTCTTTTGATGAATTGAGTGAAATTTTCCAAAAAACAAGAAAGCAAACAGTCCCTGATGCAGGTACAGATCCCCCATCGATCGATTAAGCATCTTTTGTCATTGAATTACTGATCGTTATTTTGTAAATTCAGCCAAAATGAAAGGTTATGGATTTAAAGGCTTTTAGTGTCAGGTTTGCCGCAGAAAAAAATGCGAGCTACCGTGAATATGATGATCTGATTTCTGTTTTTGTACTTCGCTTGCCGGATGCACGGTATCAGACGGTGTGGGCACGGATTTTTATACATCCCGACTATAACTCGCAAATTGTACATATTTCATCCAAAATATGTACGACTGACCAGCCCATTGACTATGCGCTGCTGCTGGCTTCCATTTCCAACTACATCCATACACGTTTTGTCATTGAGGAGAATTTTTTAAAAGCGGAAGCTTCTTTTTTCCTTGAAAATGTAAATGAAGCCATTATTACGGAGATGATTATGGAAGTTGCCACGACTGCTGACCTGTGGGAGAAAAATATAACCGGGCAGGATATCCAATGATTCATTAAATTTACCGGGCAAGCCAGCCTATCGCCTTTTTTGGTAACAGAAAGGGAGGAAAGTCCGGGCAACACAGAGCACCGTACTTCCTAACGGGAAGTCCTCCGGCTTGCCGGGGGGAGCCAGTGCAACAGAGAGTATACCGCCTGGTGGCTTTGCTGCCGGGTAAGGGTGAAAGGGTGAGGTAAGAGCTCACCGGCCCTGGTGTGAATCAGGGCGCATGGTAAACCTTACGGGTTGAAAGGTCAAATAGGTTCTGCATATAAGGGTTGCTCGCCCGCGCGGAATGGGTAGACCGATAGATCCTTTTGGTGACAAAAGGGCCAGATAAATGATAGGCCATCTATGGGATGAAATCCCGACAGAGGTACAGAACCCGGCTTATTCGCTTGCTTTTTTTAGTAGTAAAACCAGAAGATGGCAAAAGTTTTAATCATTGATGATGAGAAAAGTATCCGCGAGACTTTGCGGGAAATTCTTGAGTATGA
>JAOUOM010000369.1 GCA_029880385.1 Cyclobacteriaceae bacterium
AGTAGCCGGTCAGCCTCCTGAGGATTGGCTCGCATCAGGATTCGATAGCGGATTTCTTCCTCTACATAGCTGCTAAAGCTTGTATCGGTCGGAGGGGTATCCCAGGTAAAGGGATCCTTGCCCTGCGCACGTAATTCGGGATTGTATCGGTACAAGGGCCAGTATCCGCTCTTGGTGGCCTTTTCGGACTGTTTTTTGGCCAGTTTCATGTCATACCCATGTGCCTCGCAAGGAGAATAGGCAATGATCAGTGACGGCCCGTTGTGTTGTTCGGCCTCGACAAAGGCACGTGCTGCCTGCTCGCGATCCATGCCCATATTGACCGTAGCCACATAGGCATTGCCATAAGTGGTCATCATCAACCCAAGGTTTTTCTTGCCCATCTTTTTCCCATCTGAGGCAAATTTGGCTACTGCGCCCCGTGGAGTTGCCTTAGAAGATTGCCCGCCAGTATTGGAGTACACTTCGGTATCCATCACGAGAATGTTGACATTTTTGTCGGAGGCCATCACATGATCAAGCCCTCCAAAACCGATATCATAGGCCCATCCGTCGCCACCGAGAATCCAGATACTCTTATCTACCAGATAATCCTGAAGTTCGATCATCTTTTTCACTACAGCCTGATCGTCGGCTTTTACGGATTTCAATTCAGCTGCCAGCAACCCTTTGACGGTTTCGGCTTGTTCTTTTGCTTCCGGTGAAACAGAGTCCCACATAGCCAGGGATTTGGCCAGAGCTTTGCCCAGCGTTGAGTTTTTGTTTTTTGCCAGATAATTTTCGGCATTGGACTTTAGCTGTCTGCGGTTGGCATCTACGGCCAGGCGCATTCCAAAACCATATTCTGCATTGTCCTCAAACAGGGAATTGGCCCATGCCGGTCCGCGGCCGTTGGCATCCTTGGTATAGGGTGTGGAAGGGAACGTGCCCCCATATATAGAGGAACAACCGGTAGCATTTGCAATCATCATACGGTCACCATACATCTGGGTGGCCAGGTGAATGTAAGGGGTTTCCCCACAACCGGAACAACTTCCGGGATATTCAAAATATGGGTCTACCACATTGCAGGAAGGTACGAAAGGCAGTTTTTCGATCCATTTGGCCGGGTTGCCCGGAGCACCTCGTTTTTCCAGTCGTTTGGTGGCCGTAGGTATGCTCCCATTAAGCGACATCTGGGACACCGGTACTACATCGCCCTGTAGCCTCAGAACAGGATCCATTACAAAATCGGCAAATGTGCCACTTCCTTCAGGCACCACATTCAGCCGTTCGGCATGTTTTTCGTCGGGTTCTGCTTTGGGGATGGGTACTGCCACTACTGCATCTGCCGAAGCATCAATGGCTTTCCAGTTCATCTCCACAATCTCCTGGCCTTTGCGCATAAATTGCTTTTCGATGTATTTTTTAATGAGCGAGAGGGCTTCATCCTCGGGCAATACACCGGAAAGCTTAAAAAACGCCGTTTGCATCACGGTATTGATCCGGCCTCCCAAGCCTACACTTTTGGCGATTTTAGAGGCATCGATGGCATACACCTTGATGTTTTTCTCCCGGATGGTTTGTTGCATTTCCCTGGTAAAGAGGTAAAATATCTTTTCCGGCTGCTGGCTGGAATTAAAAAGGAACGTACCCCCTTGGGTAATACCTCCCAATATATCGTAGCGTCCGATGTACTGCGGCCTGTGCAAGGCCACAAAATCGGCCTTATTGAGCAGGTATTCCGATTGAATTTTCTGCTTGCCAAAACGCAGGTGCGAAACGGTAAATCCTCCCGACTTATTGGAGTCATACTGGAAATACCCCTGTACAAACTGGTCGGTACTTTCGCCAATGATCTTGATCGCGTTTTTGTTGGCAGAAACCGTACCATCCGAACCATATCCCCAAAATTTGCAGCGTACAATACCCGGCTGCTCGGTATCGATTTCTTCTTTTACTTCTATCGATTTGTGCGAGACATCATCGTTAATGCCCACGGTAAATCCATGCCATCCGTCAGCGTCCAGGTGATTGTACACGGCATTGATCATAGACGGGGTAAATTCCTTGGAAGAAAGCCCATAACGCCCACCTATGATCCGGATATCAGGCCGGCCATTCAATGCGGCCACAATATCCAGGTAGAGCGGCTCACCAATGGCCCCTGGCTCTTTGGTTCGGTCGAGGACGGCAATTTTCCGGACCGTTTTGGGAAGTTTTTCCAAAAATTGGTCTACGGGAAATGGACGGTAAAGTCTGAGTTTGATTGCCCCTACCTTTTCACCTTTTTGAGTCAGGTAGTTCACGGTTTCCTCTATGGTATGGATGCTGGATCCCATAGAGATCAGTACTTTTTCGGCATCAGGTGCACCGACATATTCCACTAGCTGGTAAGCCCTTCCCGTTTTTTTGGCAAATAAATCCATGTATTCCTGCACAATACCGGGGCAGGCTGTATAGTAATTGTTCACGGTTTCCCGACCCTGAAAATAGACATCCGGGTTTTGTGCCCCTACTTTGCAATAGGGATCATCGGGCTTGAGTGCCACAGCCCTGAATTCTTCCACATATTTCATGTCCAGCATCTCGGCCAGGACTTCATAGTCCAATGATTCGATTTTTTGAATGGAATGCGAGGTACGGAAGCCGTCAAAGAAATGGATAAATGGAATCCGTGCTTTCAGCGTAGACAAATGTGCAATGGCCGCCATATCCTGCGCTTCCTGCACATTGCCTGAAGACAACATGGCAAAGCCCGTTCCCCGTACCGACATCACATCGGAGTGGTCGCCAAAAATAGAAAGTGCCTGTGCCGCAATGGAGCGTGCCGATACGTGAAAAACCGTAGGGATCATTTCACCGGCGATTTTGAACATATTCGGGATCATGAGCAACAGCCCCTGCGAAGCCGTGAATGTAGTAGCCAGTGCGCCCCCGGACAATACTCCATGTATCGCTCCGGCCGCCCCGGCTTCGGACTGCATCTGCACGACATTTACCCGCTCGCCAAACAGGTTTTTCTTTCCCATTGCCGACCATGCGTCCGCATTTTCACCCATATCGGAAGATGGTGTGATCGGATAGATAGCGGCTACTTCACTAAAGGCATAGGCTATGTTGGAAGCGGCTGTATTTCCATCGGTTGTGATATACTTACTCTTTTTCATAAGGCTTGACTTTGTTAACGAATGGCAACGGTTGCCATGATCTGAAATTCGGGCTTAAGCTCGCTACATTGCCAGTACCAACATATGGTTTGAATCAAAGACAAAACTGATTATGATCATCCGGCTCCTAATTGGCACTATCAGCACCCCATACGCATGAGTTTTATCATCCGGGATAGTAAGTATCTTCATGTGTCAGTAGAAAAAGAAGGAAAGGGTCTGAATTTCGATTCGTTTTTTTATAAAAAGGTAGTTGACAATCATCCGTTCAATCCTTTATCTTTCGCTCCTAAAAAAAACAGCAGCATGTCCATGGCATATTCCACCACCACCACGAACGTCCACGCATCTCTTGTTCGTCCATGAAATCAATTCTCAAACGTCTGGTTTATGGCTTGCTACTCTATTGGGCACTGACTTTTCTCATCCATTTATTTCGAACCACTTCCGAAAAAGCAGACACTTGCCATGAGTATTCCCTCATAGATCCTGCCACTCGCGATCACACCCATTTTCGTTCC
>JAOUOM010000370.1 GCA_029880385.1 Cyclobacteriaceae bacterium
CAACAGGATGAAAATAAGCGATGTGCTGGCGAGCATGATCACGGAAAGAGGGGGGATGAGGCCTATTTTGTGCAGAAACATATAGGCAGTAGCACCATAAAACAGGGTGATGGACACAAAAGGGAGATAGCGTTCCTGTCGGCCGGTTAGTTCGAAACTACGGACGCGCGAAGTCAATTTCATAAACACAATACTCAATACCGGCACCAAAAATGTGGTGATAAATACGGCGGTCAGCAGGGTAGGAATGGAATCGGGGGCTACCGGGCTATACAAATCCGGCATTGTCCGGTAAAAGACGAGCATCAGGTAGGTCATCATCAGGAGAGGATGAAAGACCGTGGATATAAGTTTCATCATGAACCGCACTAGAGTTCCTTTCGTAAACGGGCTACGGGTATATTGAGCTGTTCCCTGTATTTTGCCACTGTACGGCGGGCAATGTTATAGCCTAGTTTGTTGAGCATTTTTTCCAGTTTGTCGTCCGAATAGGGTTTGGATTTTTTTTCACTGTCGATAATCTCGCGGAGTTTGCTTTTTACTTCCCGACTACTCACGTCTTCGCCTGTATCGGTGGCTATGCCTTCAGAGAAAAAATATTTTAAGGGATAAATCCCAAATTCGGTCTGAATGGACTTGCTGTTGGCAACCCGTGATACGGTGGAAATGTCCATTCCGATACGGTCGGCAATGTCTTTGAGTATCATGGGGCGTAATTTTCCTTCATCCCCGTCCTGAAAATATTCATTTTGAAAATCGATGATGGTCTGCATGGTGTGAAGCAACGTATGTTGACGCTGCTTGATGGCATCAATAAACCACTTGGCTGAGTCCAGTTTTTGTTTGATAAAGGTGACCGTTTCTTTCAGTTTTTTGTCTTTCTTGTCGCTTTTGTCATATGCCTCGAACATCTCCGCATACGAACGGCTGATACGCAGGTCGGGGGCATTGCGTGAATTAAGGGTGAGTTCCAGTTTTCCATTGTTATTGGACAGCAAAAAATCCGGTATCAGGTATTGGGTTTTCACGATTTCGTCACCCGTACCGCCTGGCTTTGGATTGAGCCGCGTGATCATGTTTATGGCCTCTTTGAGCAGGTCTTCGTTTGCTACGTGAAGCCTCCTGGTAATCTTGTCGTAATGTTTTTTTGAAAATTCTTCAAAGCACCGGTCTATGATTTCGTAAGCCAGCTGGTTGACTTCTTCCTGGGGGTCTTTGCGTTCCAACTGTAGCAGGAGGCATTCCTGAAGCGAGCGGGCCCCAATCCCGGCCGGGTCGAAATTCTGGATTTTATATAAGAGGTTTTCCAGTTCTTCTTCGTCGCTTTCTATGCCCATCGAAAAGGCCAGGTCATTGACAATGGCCCCGAGTTCGCGGCGGATGTACCCTTCCGAGTCGATGCTGCCGATCAGTTGCTTGCACAGTTGGGTCTGGCGTTCGTCAAGTTTGAGGTAGCCGAGTTGTGAGATGAGTTGTTCGTGGAGCGTTGAGCCTACGCTGATAGGCAGTTCACGGTCTTCATCATCATTTCCACCCCCGTCTCCCTGCATTTTATAGCCGGAGTAATCGTCGTGCAAATATTCCTCGAGATTGGGCTCGTCACGGTCGTATTCATCCGCAAACTCTTCTTTTGCGTCAAACTCTTTTTCCTCTTCTTCGTCCTTTCCTTCTTCAAGCGCAGGGTTTATTTCCAGTTCTTCCTCAATGCGGGTGTCCAGCTCCACAGTCGGCACCTGCAACAGTTTGATAAACTGGATTTGCTGGGGGGAAAGCTTTTGCTGCAGGGACTGGGTAAGTGAAAGTTTTTGCATAGATAAAAAGAGAAGAAGGTCAAAAATATTCTAAAATCCGCTATTCTTTGATTAAAAACTTAATATATCCTTCTTTTGCGGTTCAAATGAAACGGATACATACGGATTAAGTGGAACGAATGAAACGCACAAAGATCAAAAAAATACTTACCGGGCTACCAGCAGGGGAAGAAATCGTGGTAAAAGGATGGGTACGAACCAAGCGCGAGAGTAAAAATGCAGTGTTCATTGCATTAAATGACGGCTCTACGATTCATAATCTCCAGATTGTGGCCGATCCGGCACAATTTACCGAGGAGGTACTCAAAAAAGTAACGACAGGTGCCAGTCTATCGGTGAGTGGTGTGTTGGTCGAATCGCAGGGTAAGGGGCAGTCCATCGAATTGCAGGCGGCTGTTATTCAGGTTACAGGAGAAGCTGACCCGGAAGCCTATCCCCTTCAGCCAAAACGGCATAGTCTTGAATTTTTGCGCGAAATCGCCCACCTGCGTCCACGTACCAATACATTTTCGGCCATTCTGCGGGTGCGCCATGCCATGGCCTATGCGGTGCACACATTTTTTCATGAAAAAGGATTCCTGTACCTCAATACCCCCATCCTGACAGCATCCGATGCCGAAGGGGCAGGGGAGACATTTAAAGTTACCACACTGGATCTTGAAAAGGTGCCACGAAATGAACATGGGGAAATTGATTTTGAACAGGATTTCTTTGGAAGGGAGACCAATCTGACGGTATCGGGCCAATTGGAAGGTGAATTGGCTGCCCTCGCTGTTTCGGAGATATATACATTTGGACCTACCTTTCGGGCCGAAAACTCGAATACTACCCGTCACCTGGCTGAATTTTGGATGATTGAGCCGGAAATGGCGTTTTACGACATCACCGACAACATGGATTTGGCTGAGGAAATGCTGAAATATGTCGTGAAATATGCATTGGAGCACTGCAAGGATGACCTGGAATTCCTGAATGAGCGGGAATTGCAAGAGGAAAAAAACAAAGCTCAGGCCGAGCGAAACGAGCTTTCCCTTCTGGAGAGGCTGGCATTTGTGGTGGAAAATGATTTTGAACGCATTTCCTATACAGAGGCCATCGATATATTGCGACAGTCAACACCCAATAAGAAAAAGAAATTCCAATACCTGATAGATGCCTGGGGTGCAGACCTTCAATCCGAACACGAGCGGTTTTTGGTTGAAAAGCATTTTAAAAAACCAGTGATACTTTACAATTACCCCCGGGATATCAAGGCATTTTATATGCGCCAAAATGAGGATGGCAAAACAGTGGCGGCCATGGACGTGTTGTTTCCCGGCATTGGAGAAATCGTGGGTGGGTCGCAGCGTGAGGAACGTCTCGACAAGCTCGTACAACGAATGGACGAAATGAAAATCCCCCGGGAAGACCTGTGGTGGTACCTAGAAACCCGAAAATACGGCACCGTGGAGCACAGTGGCTTTGGCCTTGGCTTTGAGCGTATGATCCAGTTTGTGACCGGCATGGGCAATATCCGTGACGTGATCCCGTTCCCCCGGACTCCGGGCAACTGCGAGTTTTAAGTATGTCCAATCCGGACAATGGGATCGACACTTTTGCAAACGTGCATACGGAATAAAATAAAATAGATCAGGATTATGGAAGATGAATTGTATGCACGTAGCGGATTCGTATGTGAACTGTGCAAACGTACCGAACCCTTGCAGGCTTATCCGGTAGAACCGGGTGCGGCAGGCCTGGCGGATCGAAATGTATTGCTATGCGAAACCTGTACATCCCAGCTTCAAAATCCGGAACTGGTCGATGTGAATCACTGGAGGTGCCTTACAGATAGCATG
>JAOUOM010000371.1 GCA_029880385.1 Cyclobacteriaceae bacterium
AAATAAATGGGTATGGCTTGTGGCCGGTATGTTGTTCGTCTTACTGATCGTTGGATTTGTCAGAATTCGTACCCAACTGCTGCATCATCAAAAACTATATCTGGAAAAAGAAGTAATCGGACGAACCCTGCAACTAGCCGCAAAAAACGAAGAAATCGAAAAGAAAAATACCCAATTGGGCCAAACCATACAAAACCTCCGCAACGCACAATCACAACTTGTGGAATCGGAAAAAATGGCCTCACTTGGTATCTTAACTGCCGGGATTGCGCATGAAATAAATAATCCCGTTAATTACCTGAAAGGCGGTGTTTTTGCCCTTGAAAAATGTATTGATGACTTGTTGACAATCGAGTCACAAACCCATGAAGCCTGGGAATTGGCAGTAAATGGACTGAGAAAAAAGAAAATAATTGACCAAACAGGCCTGCTCGACAAGCTGGATGGTAAATTAAGTGAACTACGGAATAAACTTGATTACAACCTGGTAATCCAGGAGTACAAAGACCTGCTCCTTACCATAAAAAGTGGAGCCGAGCGAACCTCAGATATTGTCAAGGGCCTGCGGAATTTTTCACGAATGGATGAAAACAATTTTCAAAAAACAAACATCGTGGATGCCATCCAGTCTTCGCTGATCCTGTTAAGCAGTAAATACAAAGGGCGTGTTCAAATCTATCAGCAGATTGACAAAATCCCCCTTATAGAATATATGCCGGGCAAGATGAGCCAGGTATTCCTAAACCTGCTCGACAATGCCCTGCACGCAACACCCGATGGCGGCAGCATTACCATTGCCATAAAAATGGAAGGAACGGAAAAAATAAAAATATCAATCGCGGATACAGGCACTGGTATTCCCGAAAGTGCCCGGAAAAACATATTTGACCCGTTTTTCACGACCAAGGATGTCGGCGTAGGAACGGGTCTGGGACTTTCCATTTCCAAAGGCATACTCGATGACCATCATGCCGACATCTGGTTTGAAACCTCTGATAAGGGAACTGTTTTCTTCATTGTGATGCCCGTGGAGCAAACCATAGACACTAGGTAGAAACTTGTATTCGTTCCGCTGACAGATAGTGTGATCCAATCATAAAATTATCGGTGAAACTTGCCCATGTTTCCTATACTTTAGGCTTTTTACATTATCAAATTCATCTATGGCCTTTATCTCCATTTTCGTTGGTATCCTGCTATTGTTAGTATTGGTTACGGTTGTCAAACTTGACACATTTATTTCCTTCATGCTTGTCTGCCTTTTCATCGGGCTATACGAAGGGTTGAGTATATCAGAAGTAGTAGGTGCCATTCAGTTAGGGATCGGAAACACACTCGGATCGCTCGTGATTATCCTTGGCTTTGGGGCCATGCTGGGCAAGCTCGTAGCTGAAAGTGGGGCCGCCACTCAGATCACCAATACCCTGGTTGACAAATTCGGACTAAAAAACATCCAGATCGCACTGATGATCACCGGATTTATTGTGGGTATTCCCATGTTTTACTCGGTAGGTTTTGTGATTTTAGTCCCGTTGGTTTTCACCATTGCGGCTAGTACCCGTCTGCCCCTCATGTACATAGCGTTACCGATGTTGGCATCCCTATCGGTCACCCATGGCTATTTGCCTCCCCACCCCGCCCCTACGGCTATTGCCGAAATGTATGGAGCAGATATGGGACTTACGTTAATCTACGGAATGATCGTGGGCATACCTGCCATTTTTACAGCAAAATTCACCATGTCCGGAATGATGAAAAAGATGCACCCCAATCCTTCCCCTGAATTTTTCAAATCCGAATTGGATCCCCGATATCCTGTGCCCGGCATTGGGTTAAGCCTTGGGGTTGCCCTTTTGCCTGTTGTCCTGATTGGTGGCTCATCCCTGTTAAAATTATTTTTTGGAGAACACGTCATCATTACAGCCCTGGGCGATCCGGCCATTGCCATGCTGGTATCCGTGCTTGCTGCCATCTATTTTTTAGGAGTGAGAACAGGCCGAAACATGAAGGAAATCGCAGACTTACTGGGACGGTCGGTCTCAAGCATAGCCGTGGTGCTGCTTGTCATTGCCGGGGCCGGGTCACTTAAGGAAATTTTCATTGCCACAGAAATCAGTACACGCTTGGGCGATGCCCTGGATTCACTGGGTATGTCGCCCATCCTCCTGGCCTGGGTGATTGCCGCGCTTATGCGTATATCGGTTGGCTCTGCAACCGTGGCTGGGCTTACGGCCGCCAGTATTATGATGCCCATGGTAGGCACCTCCGGCGTTTCGGCCGAACTGCTGGTACTGGCCACAGGAGCAGGCAGCATTATGCTGTCGCATGTCAATGACAGTGGGTTTTGGCTTTTTAAAGAATATTTTAACCTTAGCATCAAGGAAACCCTGATGTCCTGGTCAATGATGGAAACCATCGTATCGATCATGGGACTTATCGGGGTGCTGCTGTTAAATTTATTCGTTTAACCTGTCTTTCCAAATCCATCGATAATCCCCTGCCTTTTGGATAGGTTTGTACCCGTATTTAAAATCATTTACACACATGAACATACAAGCACAACTAGACAAATTGGGCATTGAATTGCCCCCTGCCCCCCCTTTGGGAGGTGTATATAAACCCGTAGTAATCATCGACCGGATGCTGTATGTATCCGGACAGGGCCCTTTACGAAATGATGGCACGCTGATCACGGGCAAGCTGGGTGTAGACCTTACCACACCCGAAGGTTACCAGGCGGCACGCCAGGTTGGCCTGACCATGTTGGCCACCATCCGGTCGCAGATTGGTGACCTGGGAAAGGTAAAACGACTGATAAAAACACTGGGTATGGTCAACAGTGCCCCGGATTTTTACGAGCATCCCAAAGTCATTAACGGATACAGTGATTTATTTTCGGAGCTTTTAGGTGAGGAAAATGGCATTGGAGCCCGAAGTGCCGTCGGCATGATCCTTCCGGGAAATATTGCCGTCGAAATTGAAGCCATTTTTGAACTTCATTAAGTAGTCGTTCCATGTGGTTTGAGATTGAAAATCCGGACGAAATCCTTTCACCGGCATTGCTTTTTTACCCGGACAGGATTAAGGACAACCTAAATCAAATGATCCAAGTGGCCGGTACGTCAGACAGGCTTAGGCCGCATGTGAAAAGCCACAAGAGCCCGGAACTGATCGGGCTTCAAATGAAAAGTGGCATTACCAAATTCAAATGCGCCACATTGGAAGAAGCCAGGATGGTGGCATCTTGCCATGCCGAAGATGTTTTGCTTGCCATGCCCTTGAGTGGCCCCGCACAGAAAGGGTTTTTTCAGCTCATGGAACAATATCCGCATGTCCGGTTTTCCGTATTGGTCGACCACCCATCCCAGTTGGCACAATGGCAAGCGTTACTCAAACCTTTGAGCCATCAACTATCCGTTTTTATTGATATTGATGCCGGAATGGAACGTACAGGTATCAAACCGGAGAAAGCCCTAAGGTTACTTGACCAGGTATTGGATGAGAAGATTTTTCATTTTGCAGGGCTGCATGTATATGACGGGCACATTCATGATACAGATTATAAACAACGTGTAGCTACGTGCGAGCAGGCATTTGCGCCCATTGACAACCTGATAAAAAGCATAGAAGCTACGCACGGCCAAAT
>JAOUOM010000372.1 GCA_029880385.1 Cyclobacteriaceae bacterium
GGTGATAGTTTGCCTCCACCCAAAGACGAAAAATCGCTATTTTTCCTTCGTTGGCTACTCAAGGATGACTTGTAATATTTATTATAAATCGTATGAAAATCCGGCTCACTTCGCATTTCAGTCAGCCAGGAATTGATGGATACCAAAAGTCCTTTTGAGTTTTTTCGTACACCCCAGGCCATTTGTTGTGGAAAGCTAATGGCAGTATTCACGTCCAGTTCGGGATGATATACGGCGTTAAGCCGGGCAATGTCTTCCTCGGCGATCGTATAGTCGATAATGCCATCTGCCACTTTTTGGATGAGTTCTTCCGTTTCTACATTTGGAAAATCCTGAACAATCAGGATTTCGCCCCCAATTTCATTGGACAAGTTGACAAGCCGATCCAGGTGTGCCGACTGATACCTGACATATACTTCCTTGCCAATCAGCTCGATGGGATTTCGGATTAACCGTGGCTCAAGTTCATGAAGTTTCATGGTCCGCCAATTGGCTGGCTTACGCTGAACCAGGACTTGTCGTGCCTGGTTATGCCAATGCGTAAAAGCGATTCGTTCTTTCCGCTTTCGGGTGACGGTGAGGTTATAAGCCAGCACATCCCCTTCTCCATTGTTAAGCATTTCAATGGCACGATCGATGTTGGTGACTACCTGTACTCGAAGGCCGATACCCATGGAGTCCGTGTACATTTTCAATAGCTCATATTCATAGCCCATCGGTTTTCCACGATACATAAACATACCGGTGGTGCTATTGTCCATCAGGGCTATCAGGTAGCCCCTTTCTTTGATTTTATCAAAATCAAGGTCTGTAACGGGCTGATTGTAGCTCCGTGAGGGTGCATTATATTCTACCCCCGGTGGCCTACACTGTATTAACGCAAGTACTGCGAAGATTAATAAAAACCTGTTTATCGAAAACATGATATGTTAGAAAGGTTGGTGACATATACAGCCTTCCGGAGAAGGATTAAGCAAGCTCGGATACAACAAGTTTATGAGCCGCCTGGTATATACCCTCAGGATCGAATCCACATTCACGATGGAGTTCTAATTGCTCTCCATGTTCAACAACCTCATCAGGAATGCCCAGGCGTACAACACGGGCGAGATAATGGTGATCTGCCATAAATTCCAGTATGGCCGAACCAAAACCACCCATGATACAACCATCTTCAACTGTTAAGATGTATTTATGTTTTTTAAAAATTTGATGACATAGGTTTTCATCCAATGGTTTCACGAAGCGCATATCATAATGTGCCGCTTCAATCCCTTCTTTATGCAACCGCTCGGTTACCTCCACCACATAATTACCAATTGGGCCAAACGTAAGAAAAGCCAATTCATCCCCTTCGCGGATAAGCCTTCCTTTGCCGGTTTCAATAGCGGTCAATGGTGTACGCCAATTGGGCATGACACCTTTTCCCCTTGGATACCGGATGCTATAGGGCCCTTCATACAGAGAGGCCGAATACATCAGGTTTCGTAACTCCGATTCATTCATCGGAGAAGACACCACCAGGTTTGGAACGCACCGCATAAATGCAATATCATAGGCTCCGTGGTGCGTTGGCCCGTCGGCACCGGCAAATCCTGCCCTGTCAAGGCAAAACGTAACCGGCAAATTTTGCAGACATACATCATGGATTACCTGATCGTAGGCCCGCTGCATAAACGAGCTGTAGATATTACAAAAAGGATGTGAACCCTGTGTTGCCAATCCGGCCGAAAACGTTACGGCATGCTGTTCGGCAATCCCCACATCAAATGCCCGGTCAGGCATTTCCCTCATCATGATATTTAATGAAGAACCTGACGGCATGGCGGGTGTTATCCCCAGAATGCGGGCATCCATTTGGGCAAGCTCCACCATTGTATGGCCAAATACATCCTGATATTTGGGTGGCTGCGGCTTCTCCAGTACTTTTTTGTGAATTTCCCCCGTCAGTTTATCAAATGTACCCGGCGCATGCCAGGTAGTCTGGTTTTCTTCTGCCGCCTTATAGCCTTTGCCTTTGACTGTGACACAATGCAAAATTTTGGGGCCCGGAATCGCTCGCAAATCCCTCATCACGTCGACCAGATGGTTTACATCATGGCCATCTACCGGTCCGAAATAGCGCAAGTTTAGCGATTCAAACAGGTTGCTTTGTTCCAATAAAAAGGACTTTACACTATTTTCGACGTTTGCCACAATTTCACGGGCATTGGGTCCAAACCGACTGATTTTACCCAATATTTTCCATACTTCATCCCGTATCTTGTTATAGGTCTGGGAAGTGGTTATGTCAGTCAGGTAATCCTTCAGTGCCCCTACATTAGGGTCAATGGACATACAGTTGTCATTCAAGACAATCAGCAGGTTTCCATTGGTTACCCCCGCATGGTTCATCGCCTCAAATGCCAGGCCGGCTGTCATGGCACCATCGCCAATTACGGCAATGTGTTGCCTGTCCTTATTCCCCTGGTATTTGTTGGACATGGCCATTCCAAGTGCTGCTGATATAGACGTGCTGGAATGCCCTACCCCAAAGGCATCATACGGGCTTTCACTCCGCTTGGGAAAACCGGAAATCCCCTTGTAAAGACGATTCGTATGAAAATCTTCCCTACGACCTGTCAGTATTTTATGCCCATATGCCTGATGGCCAACGTCCCATACCAATTGGTCCTCAGGAGTATTGAATACATAATGAAGTGCTACGGTAAGTTCAACAACCCCCAGACTGGCACCAAAATGGCCGCCATAAACCGATACATGGTCGATAATATAATCCCGTAATTCCTCACAAACCCTGGCCAATTGAATCGGCTCCAGTTTTTTTAAATCGTGTGGGGAATTGATTTGGGCTAATAACATACCTGGCTCTATTCTCATAGTTTACAGGGAATTGAATGTATGGGAAACAGTATAGCCCAGCAAATGTTTGATGAACATCATGTGAAAAATAATATCGCAAAAGTAAGTCTATTTTAAGACATGAAATAATACTTTAGTAGTTGCTTGAACGCAAATGCTGTGACGGAAACAAAAGAAAACGAAAAATTTGAAATAAAGCTGCCCCTTTTTGAAGGGCCATTTGATCTTTTGCTCTTTTTTATTGAGCGGGATGAACTGGATATCTATGATATACCCATTGCCAAAATCACCCGTGATTTTCTTGAATACCTCCAGCATTTAGAAAAACTAAATGTGGAAGTGGCCAGTGAGTTCATATTGGTGGCGGCTTCCCTCATGCGTATCAAAGCCAAAATGCTCCTTCCACGTCCCGTTCTCGACGAGGAAGGAAATGAAATCGATCCACGTGAGGAATTGATCCGGCACTTATTGGAATACAAAAAATACAAGTCAGTCATTGAAGAGCTTTCTAATCTTGAACTGGATCGGCTCAATCAGGAAAAAAGGGGCAACCTGGCAAAGGAAATCCGCTCCCTTTCACAGGCCATCGATGTTGAAGCCGAACTACAGGATTTGGATTTATATAAATTGATGCGTGTATTTGAGCGCGTGATGAAACGTTTTGAAAACGAACAAAGCCGCCCAATCCATCAGGTCATCCAGTATCCCTATACCATTGCCGGCCAAAAAGAATACATCGCCCGTCGGTTAATGGACAGTTCCAGCCAGCGC
>JAOUOM010000373.1 GCA_029880385.1 Cyclobacteriaceae bacterium
AGCGTCGACACAATGATCCCCGGCACCCCGCCACTGGGTATTTTGTCAAATGGCTTGCTTACCGTGACACCGGCTTCTCCGGGATTGTATGTGTTTGCGGTATTGGTCGAAGAATTCCGGGAGGGTAAAAAAATCGGGCAGGTCCAGCGCGATTTTCAAATGCTCGTGATAGATGGTTGCTCCCCCCCGGCTCCCCCCCGGGTAGCGGTCAAAATACCCGGCAATGATTTTTTTCAACCGGAGACCGACACCCTTGTCTATGCCTTTAACGATGCCAAGTGTTTTGATTTTGTAGTGACAAACATAAGCGAGGGTGAGACCATCCGCCTACAGGCCCGTGGTGTGAATTTTGAAGGAAGGCTGGACAGCATTTTTTCTTTTACCCAGCAAAAAGTGGGGCCTAATATGGATTCCCTGCTGGTGACAGTGTGTGCTCCGGATTGTCCCCCGCTTGGCGAACGGCCGTTTGTTGTGGACCTGATCGCCGGCGACGATGCCTGCCCCCTGCCTCAGCTGGATACCCTTCGGCTGGTGATGCAGGTACAGCCATTGCCCAATGTATTCCCGGTTTTCACACCAGGGGGCAACCAGACCGTGACATTAAACGAAAACAACCAGTTTGATCAGCTGATTGACGCAACGGATGCCGATGGTGACCTGATTGGTTTTTCCTTGTACATTCCCGGTGTTGACGACCCGACACGGTACGGTTTTGACCTGACAATAACCGACACAAGGCCGGGAATGGCACAGGCCCTGTTTCACTGGGATACAAATTGTGAAAAATTTGATTTCTCTACCCGCCAGTCGTTTACCGTGTTTGTTGCGGTAGACGATCAGGACGATTGTGACAGGCCTAATCCGGACAAAGCAATCTTTTTCTGTGAGGTCATCCTTCCCCCCAATACGTCGCCGGTCGTGGATTTGCCCGGAACGACGGACACCAGCCGCACGGTTTTAGCCAATACCTCCCTGGTCATCGATGTATCTGCGACCGACGCAGATGGCGATACCATTCAGTTGTGGATGGTCGGCGAAGGGTTCAACCCCGCTGCCTACGGGGCTGTCATGGCCCCTGCTTCCGGCACAGGCACTGCTCAATCTGTTTTTAAATGGGACCCAGACTGTCACCTGATGGATGCCGGGAAGCCGAATGCGTTCACCTTCCTGTTTATCGCCGGAGACCTGGACAGGTGTCGTGAACCCAATTTTGATACATTGCGCTATACCATCACGGTCCAGCTACCCCCAAACGACCCTCCGGCATTAATACCAGTGGCAGCCGATTTTACCCTCGAAGTAAATGTGCCTTTTCGCCTGGACATTGCCGCTACGGATCATCTGGATGATGTGATGGTGCTCTCCTTTCACGATGCCTTTCGCTTGCCACCTACCCATACGCTGGAGTTTCCGTCAGTCACGGGTGCAGGGGAGGTGAGGTCTACACTGGAGTGGACACCCGAATGTAGTTTGCTGGAAGATGGAGGCCCCACTACCTATACCCTGGGTTTTCGGGTCACGGACAGTGCCTGCCCGCTGGCCGGCTATGACACCATGGCCGTACGCTTTACCCTTATGGAAACACGTCGGCAATTTGATGACTTTTTACCACCCAATGTATTTACCCCAAACGGGGACAATCTCAACGATGTGTTTACCATGTCCGGACAGGAAGACCCCAGCGGCAACCTTCCGGCCGACAATTGCGACGACGCATTTGAATATATCACCATCCACGACCGGAGCGGCCGTACCGTCTTCTTCTCACAGGACCGTGGTTTTGTATGGACCGGCCATTCCAACAGCCCCGGCGTTTATTTTTATGTAGTCAAGTACACGCGTACCATGTACAAAGGCCATCTCCAGCTGCTCCGCTAGGGATCACGCCAGCTCAAGGGCCGCCATCAGGTCATCAATCAGATCCTGGGGCTCGTCCAGTCCCACGCTCAGGCGTACACGTTCGGCCACAATGTTGGGGTTGTCATAGTTCAGGGACGTCATGGTCGTGATGGCAGGGAAGGCCAGCGACTCATAACTGCCCCACGAACAACCCAGTTTAAACTTCCGGAGCGAATTGGCAAATGCCAGGATTTGGGTATGCTCGGTAGTTTTCAGGTCGATAGAAAACAGACCACCCGGCCCTTTCAGGTATTTTTTTGTCAGTTCGGGCTGGTCGTAAGAGGCCGTATGGGGGTAGTATATCCGGCGTATTTTCGCATGGCCTTCCAGCGCATCCACGACGGCACGGGTTGTTTCCCCGATGTGCTTCATGCGCAGGGGCAGTGTCCGGAGCGATCGGAGCATGAGCCAGGCTTCGTAGGGCGAGATGCAGGCACCCAGGGTCATGTAGGTCGATTTGAACAATGTCTGTATCAGGTCGCGGCTGCCACAGAGCACACCCGCCACCAGATCACTGTGTCCGTTGAGGTATTTGGTAGCCGAATGCGCCACCAGGTCGATGCCATAGGCAGCAGGCTGTTGGTTGAGGGGTGAGGCATAGCTGTTATCCATCAGGGTGAGGATGCCACGTTCACGCGCAAAGGCGGCTATCGGCTCCATGTCCTGCATTTCAAACGTCCACGAATTGGGGCTTTCCAGAAAAATCAGTTTCGTCCGGGGCGTCACCTGGGCCAGAAAAGCCTCCGTGTCGCGGGCATCGGCCAGCGTGTAGGTGACGCCAAATGGCGGGAGCAGGCTTCCCAGCAGCTTGGCCGTCCAGCTGTAGGGCTTGGCTACCGACAGGATATGGTCGCCCGCCTTTACCAGGCCCAGCACGGCCGTAGCCACAGCCGCACTGCCACTCGACAGCACCAGGGCATCATCCATACCTTCCAGGGCCGCTACCTTACGTTGCAGTAGTTGCACGGTCGGGTTTGTGCCCCTCGTATAAAAAGGCACCGTATCTTCATTGATCAGGGCATGGCGCATATTTTCGGCAGTATCAAAAAGAAAATTGCTCGTTTGATACAAAGTAGGCGAACCACCATCAAAGGCCACCGGTTCGTGTTCGGCCAGGTGCAGGAGGATATCAGCGTGTTGCATGGGTACAAAATTTCTGCTAATTACGACAAAATCCTGAAACACGGGCATGCATCAGCTGGTGAAAGCTTTCGGTTTTTTCGGAGCGGTCGGGGCTGGCCCTCCGGCACCGGGGCTACCCGTCATCCGCTGTATCTTTCCTGGCCGACCCGACGGGCCAAGCCCAACGGAAAGGATGCCGCTGCTGCCGGGGCTGTTAACCAGGCCTTTTGGCTCTTTACTGTCCCGCAGAACACGAAGAATCGGCCCATAAAAAGCCGTTGGTAAGCTCCAAACTTTCCAACGGCTGCACCCGATCTGCGCCCGGTCTGTGTCTCCTGAAAGGGACACGGATCCCCGCCCCCGTTGGGGTTATCCCCAACGGGAATGGCCACCCACTACGGCAGGGTATTTATTGGGGAGGGTGCGTAGGCCCAGGCGAGGGCAGGGGGATGTGGAACGCCACATCTTGAAAGCGTGCGGCAGTTGACGTTTTCACGGTCAGATCTGGTTCGTTTTTTTTGGAAATGACACAAACAACCGTTAGCTTCATCGCCATAAATCGGAGTTGCGTTTTTATCCGTGTGCAAACGTTTACAAACGACTACAAACGT
>JAOUOM010000374.1 GCA_029880385.1 Cyclobacteriaceae bacterium
AACTGAATTGACCATGAGGATTTCAAAAAACAAAAAAACCACGACCGAGATTTCCACTGCTTCATTGCCAGATATCGTGTTTTTGCTCCTTTTCTTTTTTATGGTATCTGCTACCATCCAAACAGAACAAAACCTGCTCGATATCACCCCGCCCAAAGCACATGCACTGACCTCCGTACAGAAAAAATTCCTCGTCAGGGAATTGCAGGTCGGTTATCCCAAAGACACCCGGCTGGGTACCAGTCCCAGGATTTCATCACAAGGCCGCATACTGGCACTTACGGATATCGGCCATTGGGTGCAGGAGCAGCGTAGCAGCCTCGACGAAATGTACAAAGATCAGTTGATCGTCATGATCAGAGCCGATCAGGATACTGATATGGGCCTGATAAATGATATCGGGCAGGAGTTGCGTACCTACCATGCCCGCAAAATCATATACCGTAGCCTTGACGACTAACACCCGCGAGGTAAGGGCAAGGGGTGCTGTTTTTTCGGGTCTATTTTGATCCAATCAACTGCGGACTTAATTCCATGTTCGGTTGTATATTGAAGCCCAAAACCATTTTACCATGAAAAAGATACTTTTTATCCTGCTTTTCATCGGCTTTCACATGGGCCATGGCCAATCCCTTACCGTCCGTCAGGTTATGGACAAAATCCTGGCAGACATGGGCACTACCATCGAGGCCGGTTCGGTCGATACCCTCAAATCCGGTACCTGGGACATGAACGTAACCGGTATCGGTACCACCTTCATGACTACACTCGATGTGATCAAACGTGCCAAAGCCCAGGGCATCAACCTGATCTTTACGCACGAACCTACCTATTTCAATCACCTCGATCATACAAACCAATACGGACAAAACGACCCGGTGATGGCGGCCAAGCTTCAGTATATCCATGATAATGGAATTGTGATCTTCCGCTTTCATGACTTACCACACCAGATTGCCGATGACATGATCAACGAAGGCATGGTGCGACAGCTGGGATGGAAAGACCACCTGATCGGCACCATGGTCTTTCGTTCGCCCTATGCCACCGTAGGTGAGCTGGCCGGGTTTCTGGCCGGGCATTTTCAGACCACTACGGTGCGTGTAGTCGGCGATGCCAGCCAACCGGTAAACAAAATCGGTGTTTTGCCCGGTGCGTATGGCCCCCAAACGCAAATCGACTCGTACAACAATCCCGATATTGACGTGCTCATCATAGGCGAGGCACGCGAATGGGAAACGATTCCCTACGTATGGGATGCACAGGAACTCGGTACCAGACGTGCACTCATCGTTATGGGCCATGCCGATTCCGAAGAGGGTGGTATGAAATACGTAGCCGAATGGCTATCCGGGCGTTTTACGGGCATTCCCGTACAATTCATCAAGGCAGGAAACCCGCTCTGGTCACCCGAATAGGGGGATCAGGAGCAGCCGGCCCGGGGCCTCAGAGGCAGGCCGTCAGGTACCCGGGCTACCCGTCATCCGCTGTATCTTTCCTTACCCCCCGCCACCCAACCACAACGGAAAGGATGCCGCTGCTGCCGGGGCTGGACAGGGGCGTTGTGGCCGTTTACCGGGAACCGGGTCCCAGCCGTATCAATCCATAGTGGGTGGTTTTTTTGGGTGATTGTTTTTTTATTATTGCATAAACCTATTTTTTAGGATAGTTTTAAAAATGAAATATGCAGATGAGGTTGTCACAATTAATATGGAATGTAAATGAAAAATATAATTACGCTGGTGATCATCGGGGGTTTACTTCAAGCATGTTCCGGCCACAAACCGGAAAGCAAGGGGTTTCAGGTACGCGAGGTTTCGGAAGATGAAAAAGGTCAAAAGGTGGTTGGCCTTCCGATTGATTCGTTAGAGTTTGATACACGCCCCGGAAAGGTGTTGCTGACGAAAAAAGCCGAACACAGGCTTATACCCGTCTATAAAATTAAGTATGACCCGCACACGGGGAAACCATTCTCAGGCACAACATATTACCATGTGCAGTGGGAAAATGACCCGCAACCGGGGAATAATTGGAACCATAATTTTATGCCCGGATTAGCAGCAGTTTATGGATACAATCTGGTGAATGTTTCCCATTTCGATCATACGAAAAAGTCCCGGAATGAATTTTTTGAAAGGCCAGTACTGATAAACACGTTGTATTTTCCGGCATTTTCGAATGATACCCTACATTATCGACCCGTAATGCGGGATTATTATATGGTTTCTGTCTATGATGAGGATTCCAATCAGGATGGGTTTCTCAATAGGAAAGACTTACGAAGGCTGTACCTGTTTGATTTGGATGGCAATCGCATCAGACCCCTGGTACCTACGGATTATTCAGTTATGAGTTCGGAATATGATCCGGATAATGATTACATGTATGTTTTTGCCAGAAAAGACCAAAATGGCAATGGACAGATGGAGCAGGAAGAACAGATACACGTTTTTTGGATCGACCTGAAAAACCCACAAAACAGTGGTGTCCAATATGAACCGGAATAAACGTCACCACATTGTCAGATAATTCAGGGAGAGATAAAGCGGCTGATTTTCATGTTGTTTTCATCCTACTATCAGACAAAATGAATAATTGAAGGAAATATCGAATGCACAGTATATGCGATGCGTTCGATATTTCTCCCTTCTCTTTTATATTTCAGTCATTTTTGCTTTATGTTATGAGTTAATTCCCACTATACAAAGCATGGATTTCCTGTTCATTTAATGCCCTGTTAAAAACACGAATGTCATCGATTTTTCCATTAAAAAACTGATCCTGGGTCATTCTGCCGGATCCAATGATAAAATCAGGAACCGGATTTAAAGTGCTTCCGTTTCCGTCGGATACGGAGCTATATTCGAGAACGTTATCAACATAATATTTAGTAGTCGCACCCTCTCGGATTAGAACCAGATGAGTCCATGTATTTGGGGTTATCGAAGTAGTAACATATTTCCCGGCTATTCCTCCGGCCCATAGGGTCATTTGATTGTTTTGAAAATCAACCCGTAATATTCCGTTATTTAGCGCATCATCGTCTTGAGTAATAGCCACTTTTGCTGTACTACCAGACCCTGTAATATCATAGGTGTTTATCCACAATGAAAGGGTTCTGTTCGGAAAATCAAATGTAGTCGACGTATTGATGAAATCGTCAATGCCGTCAAATTCATAAGCAGAGTTGGGTTGATCGAACCTGTCAGTTGTGGAAAGAATTGCACCACTGGTTGTTCCATGGTGCCCGTTTCCCGATTCGTCATTGGCATTTCCATTGAAGGGATAATATGCGGCTATTCCTTCGGTTGGCATAGAGAGTACTTTTTGGGTAACAGAACTGGAGTTGGAAAATCCGATCACCGTAAGGGTTACGTTAAATGTTCCAGCCTGTGCAAAAACGGTTGAAGGGTTTTTTTCTGTAGAAGTGGCGGGTGTTCCCCCTTCAAATTCCCAAAAATACTCATTAGGCCATCCTTTTGAGTTATCAGTAAAAATAACCTGAGTGCCTTGGTTAAAGATAGTATCGGAGATAGAAAATGAAGCAAAGACTGGTTCATCGTTATCTTTATTGCATGATACCTGTAGAAACAAAAAAATAAATAAAGCATTGGTGATCA
>JAOUOM010000375.1 GCA_029880385.1 Cyclobacteriaceae bacterium
TTTAAAAAAATATACTAATATTTCGATTCTGAATAAATATTATGATATTTGCTTAGTTATTTCACAATATAAGTACTTTGAAATGAGCAAAAATTACGAAATTGACAATATCGACCTCAAAATCCTCAATATCCTGATGGAAGATGCGAAAATACCGTATACCGAAGTGGCAAAAAAGGTATTTGTGTCGGGGGGTACCGTTCACGTACGAATGAAAAAGCTGGAAGAAATGGGTGTGGTAAAGGGAACAACCCTGAAAATGGATTATAGCAAACTAGGATATGATGTGACCTGCTTTATGGGAATATTCCTTGAACGAAGTTCCTTATACGACAAAGCAGTGGCCCAGCTCCGCCAAATCCCGGAAATTGTAAAAATACACTATACGACAGGCAACTATAACATTTTTATTAAGATACACTGCCGCGATACACGCCATCTCAAGGATGTGCTTCATGATAAAATTCAAAAAGTGGAAGGTATCGAAAGTACCGAAACCTTTATATCACTGGAGGAAGGACTGAATCGCCATTTACAATTTTAAAATAATCCCCATTTCGGAAACCTTTTTTACCACTTATCCGCTTCTTATTTAGAATTATTATAAATAAGTGCTTTCTTTGTGCAATGTCACTTCATGATTCATCAATGAGAAGCTAATGAGTAAAGACGAACGGATTTTAGAAGAATTTACATCACGGGAATATGAACATGGCTGGTCTGTAGATTTTGAAGCAGATGAAGCTCCTTTTGGGCTCAGCGAAGATATTGTCCGCTTCATTTCAAAGAAGAAAGAAGAACCGGAGTGGCTACTGGAATGGAGGCTAAAATCGTATCGGAAATGGACAGAAATGACGGAACCCAGCTGGCCAAATGTTACCTATCCTGTCATTGACTATTCAGCTATCAAATTTTATTCTGCACCCAAACAAAAAACCCAGCCAAAAAGCCTGGACGAAATTGATCCCGAATTACTGAGGACATTTGAACGCCTGGGTATTTCACTCAACGAACAAAAAAGGCTTTCCGGGATTGCCGTGGATGCCGTCATCGACTCTGTTTCGGTGGCCACTACTTTTAAGGAAACATTGTCCGAACTGGGCATTGTTTTTTGCTCATTTAGTGAAGCCGTAAGGGAACATCCCGAACTTATCAAAAAATACCTGGGCTCAGTCGTGCCTGCAACCGACAATTATTATGCTGCCCTTAACTCCGCCGTATTTTCCGACGGCTCATTCTGCTACATACCAAAAGGCGTACGGTGCCCGATGGAACTCTCCACCTATTTCAGGATTAATGCCGCCAATACCGGACAGTTTGAACGGACACTGATTGTAGCCGACGAAGATTCCTATGTCAGCTACCTGGAAGGGTGTACTGCCCCCATGCGTGACGAAAACCAGCTACATGCAGCAGTCGTTGAAATATTTGCAGCAAAAAATGCAGAAGTAAAATATTCTACCGTACAAAACTGGTACCCCGGCGACAAAAACGGAAAAGGTGGTATTTACAATTTTGTGACCAAGCGGGGCATATGTGCCGGTGACAATTCCAAAATTTCATGGACCCAGGTAGAAACCGGCAGTGCGGTGACCTGGAAATACCCTTCCTGTATATTGAAAGGGGATAATTCCATTGGAGAATTTTATTCAGTGGCCGTCACCAATAATTACCAACAGGCCGATACAGGTACCAAAATGATTCATATCGGAAAGAACACACGTTCCAGAATTGTATCAAAGGGGATTTCGGCCGGGCATTCCCAAAACAGCTATCGCGGACAGGTGCACATCATGAAACGTGCCCAAAATGCCCGCAATTTTTCGCAATGTGATTCACTGCTGATGGGTGATAAATGTGGTGCGCATACTTTTCCCTATATAGATGTGGAAAACAATTCGGCACAGGTCGAACATGAAGCAACGACTTCCAAAATCGGGGAAGACCAGATATTCTACTGCCTGCAAAGGGGGATAGATGAAGAAAGTGCGGTTGCCTTGATTGTTAATGGATTTGCCAAGGAAGTAATGAACAAACTACCCATGGAATTTGCTGTCGAGGCACAAAAGCTGCTCGCCCTTACGCTGGAAGGAAGTGTTGGCTAATTGATGAAAAATACGAAAGACTGAATTTTTAGGACTAGGAAGAAATGTTAAAGATTGAAAATTTACATGCACGTATAGATGACAAGGATATCCTCAAAGGAATTAACCTTGAAATAAAAGCAGGCGAAGTACATGCCATCATGGGACCAAACGGATCCGGAAAAAGCACGCTTGCTTCTGTACTGGCCGGCCGTGAAGATTACGAAGTGACAGATGGAAGTGTAACGTTTTTTGGCAAGGACCTTCTCGCCCTTGAGGCCGAAGACCGTGCCCGCGAAGGAATTTTCCTCGCTTTTCAATACCCGGTGGAAATACCTGGTGTAAGCACCACCAACTTTATGAAGGCTGCCCTTAATCAAATCCGCGAATACAGGGGTGAAAAAACGCTGGATGCCGTTTCATTTTTGAAAATAATGAAGGAAAAAATGAAACTGGTGGAAATCGACCAGTCTCTTTTGAGCCGCTCGCTTAATGAGGGATTTTCCGGAGGTGAGAAAAAAAGAAATGAAATTTTCCAGATGGCGATGCTCGAACCCAAACTGGCCATTTTGGATGAAACAGATTCTGGCCTGGATATCGACGCACTTCGGATCGTGGCAAACGGAGTAAATATTCTGAAAAGCCCGGAAAATGCCACCATCGTGGTAACACATTACCAGCGACTTCTCGACTATATCGTGCCCGATTTTGTACATGTATTATACAAAGGACAAATCGTAAAGTCGGGAGATAAATCGCTGGCCCTGGAATTGGAAGCAAAAGGTTACGACTGGATAAAGGCGGAATTTGCAAATTGAGATGATGGAAAACAGCCAACTCCTTGCCCCCGAAGAAACCATACAAGCCGAAATAAACTCGTGGCTTGAAAACAGTTTGCCAGCCAGTACCCCCTGGAGAAAACAACAGCTCGGTATTTTCCTCAACCAGGGGTTTCCTACCCGCAAAAACGAGGAATACAAATACACAGGTATTGATGCATTTATCAAACGGAACATTACATCCGTTGCCATCCCTCCTACTACCCTGGCCCCCGCCGAAGTAGAAAAAAGTTTTGTGAAGGAAACAGGTCACCACCTTGTATTCGTGAATGGACGCTATGAGCAGTCGCTCTCGTCCCTGTCAAATGACGATGCACTTGCATTAAAAGAAGTTGAAGACCATGAATTACTGAACCAGGTAGCCGACCCAACTGATCCATTGATTGCGCTCAATAGTGCCGCACATCCCAATGCATTGTTTCTTGAGGTAGCAAAAAATAAAAAGGCACTACCCGTATTTGCGTACCATTTTCTCAGCAATGGTGCCGAATATTTGATAAGTCCTCGCATGATCGTCCATGCACATGAAGGGGCTTCCCTGGACGTGGTTCACCGGACGATTTGTCAAAACAGTCAAAATGTACTGATTAACGGGGTGACAGAAATTACCGTACACCCAAATGCATCTGTCAATTTTAGCCGTCTACAGCATTATAACGACCAGGTGTTTGAAGT
>JAOUOM010000376.1 GCA_029880385.1 Cyclobacteriaceae bacterium
GAATGCAAACGACAAAAGAGTGTGAATGAGCCGGTTCATTACCTGTACGGGAGTTTGCTTCGGATATAATAATCAAATTTATGGATTTATCATTCAATAAGCAGCCGGGCAGCTTAATTATTGACCCATGTTAGGAACGTTTTTAAATCATAGGGATGCACACATTCATTTGGCAGACATCAACATTTCTTCCAGGATTTGACAGGCAGCCAGGGCGATGGCAGTGCCGGGCCCAAAGATGGCTGTAACGCCGGCATTTTTCAAAAAAGCATGGTCTTGCTCGGGTATTACCCCTCCGGCAATTACGGCGATATCCTGTCTTCCAATCCGATGCAGTTCGCGGATGAGTTCGGGGATCAGCGTCTTATGCCCTCCGGCCAGGGATGAGGCACCGATCAGGTGAACGTCGTTTTCCGCTGCCTGACGGGCCGTTTCAGCCGGGGTTTGAAATAATGGTCCAATGTCTACATCAAAGCCAAGGTCGGCAAAGCTGGTAGCAATTACACGAGCACCCCGGTCATGGCCATCCTGACCCATTTTTGCAATTAAGATCCTTGGCCTTCGGCCTTCCATTTCATCAAAACGATCGGAAAGTTCCTTTGCTTTCCGAAAATTTTCATCCTGTTTTACTTCTGATGCATACACGCCGGTAATGGTTTTTTGTGAAGCCTGGTACCTGCCAAATACCGTTTCCATTGCCATGGATATTTCGCCCAGGGTAGCCCGTTCTCTTGCGGCAACGATGGCCAGCTCCAGCAGGTTGCCATCATTGGTTTTGGCACACTGGGTGAGGGCTTCCAGGCTTTTTCCGACCCGCTCATCATGGCGGGTTTTTCTGAGGGCTTTGATGCGTTCCACCTGGCTTTGACGAACCCGGTCATTGTCGATTTCCAGTATTTCCATGTTTGTTTGCTGGCCCGACCGGTAGTTGTTTACCCCCACAATCGTTTCATTGCCGGTATCGATCCGTGCCTGCTTTTTGGCCGCGGCTTCCTCTATTTTTTGTTTGGGATAGCCGGTTTCGATTGCCCGGGCCATACCACCCATTTTTTCGATCTGCTCAAGGATAATCCCCGCTTCCTGGATTAACTGACGGGTGAGGGTTTCGACTTTGTCCGATCCGCCCCAGGGGTCAATAACCCGGGTGATACCTGTCTTTTTTTGGAGGAATAGTTGCGTTTCCCTTGCTATCTGAGCTGAATAGTCGGTTGGAAGTGCGATAGCCTCATCGAGTGAGTTGGTGTGGAGCGATTGGGTGTGGCCAAAAACGGCTGAAAGGGCCTCGCTACAGGTTCGGATCACGTTGTTGTAAGGATCCTGGGCGGTCAGGCTATATCCGGAAGTCTGGCAATGGGTGCGCAGTGCCATCGATTTTGGGTTTTTTGGCTCAAATTCCCGGACGATTTGGGCCCATAGGATTCGGGCTGCCCTCATTTTGGCAATTTCTGTAAGGAAATCCATCCCAATTCCCCAGAAAAAGGACACCCGTGGGGCAAAATCATCAATGGCTATGCCGGCATTGATGCCCGTTCGGAGGTATTCCAATCCGTCGGCTAGCGTAAATGCCAGTTCCAGAGCGGCTGTTGCGCCGGCTTCGTGCATGTGGTACCCGCTGATACTGATTGAATTGAATTTGGGCATGTGCCGGGCCGTGTAGTCAAAAATATCCCCGATTATGCGCATGGACGGTGCCGGTGGATAGATGTAGGTATTTCGCACCATAAATTCCTTCAGGATATCATTCTGGATGGTGCCGGACAGCAGATTTGGACGTAGGCCTTGCTCTTCGGCTGCCACGATGAAAAATGCCATGATCGGTATGACTGCCCCGTTCATGGTCATCGAAACAGACATGGAGTCGAGCGGAATACCGTCAAACAGGACCTTCATGTCTTCCACACTGTCAATTGCCACTCCGGCTTTTCCTACATCGCCCATCACCCGTGGATGGTCACTGTCGTATCCCCTGTGCGTGGCAAGGTCAAAGGCGACCGATAGTCCTTTTTGGCCTGCGGCCAGGTTTCGCTTGTAAAAGGCATTGGATTCTTCAGCAGTCGAAAATCCGGCATATTGGCGGATGGTCCACGGCCGTACGGTGTACATGGTGGTATAGGGCCCCCTCAGGTAAGGTGGAATGCCCGGTGCGTATCCCAAGTGGTCAAACTCCATGGGAACAGGCTGGGATGTGTTTTGATAGGGGGCGATAAGTTTTTCGTAGGATAATGTTGCCATGGGTCAGTGTGTGTAGTGTTGCCAGACAGCCTGACAAAGTTTGTGGGTAAAAACGTCGAAAAAATAGGAGCCTGCCACGGGGTCTTTTTCAAATGCCAAAAAAGCTTCTTCCCTCAGTATATGGCCGACGTTGCGGTTCATTTGGGCTGAAAAAAGGGCCGAAGGGGCGTTGGGAAGCTGGAAGTGGAGGGAATTTGCACCGCCTGTGATCCCGGCGATTCCGATACTTGTGTTACTGATGAGGGTCGATTCGTAGGATTCCTCAGGTTGGGGCACAAAATGAATATGAATAGCGGCGGGTGAAATGGGTTGGTTTGAATGAAGGGCAAGTGCAGAAAAAAGAAACCGGATTGCCCGAAGCCTGACGATTTCCTGATAAAACGATGTGCTACCATGAACCATGACGATTAGGCTGTCCGCGATGTTTTCAGCTCCGGAATGCAGTAGCCGGTCAAATTCCCCAAGCGCATGTGACAGCCCGCTGACCAATGGTTCGGAGGCCGATAGTTCAATGGGCATGTTTCGGAAGTTTGGGTAACCGTGTAGTGATGGGACATGCGTCAGGCTAAATCCGTGAAATTTTGTTTGATCAAGGTCGCTGAAATGGGTAAAAAACGAAGTTACTGCTTCAGGAAGTGAATTTCCAGTAAAGGAAACAGCGCAATGCTGGGGCAGGATGTCCCGATAGAGCACTGTGGGATCGACTTGATTCTCAATGGAAAACAGAAGACCATCTACGCCTTGTCGTAGTGCCGTAACGGCCTCGGAATTGGCAAGCTGTACGTCGTTTACCTTGATCAGTTGATAGAGCTTCCATTTTGTAGGGTGTGTTATTTCCCTGAAAAAGGCAGAAATATAACGAGCCTCGTGTGCTTCACGGTCATCATAATAGGCACCCATCCGAACGGTATCGGCATCCCATCCCAAAACGGATTCTATCTCATCTTTTTTCAGGTCTGATTTTACCGCTTCTGCCCACTCGGCCCAGCTGGTTTTGGTAAAAGGAATTCCGGTCATTTCGGGTAGTAATGTGATCCAAACAAAGGTACATTATCCCGGGAACTGCCAAGCGAAAAGATTGATTTTTCGGTGCGATCAATTGTATTTATTAAAGAAAATTAAAATTAAAAATGCGTTTATCAAACGTATGGGGCAATTCGAAAAAGTCAAGAAATATTCCGTTTTTTTCTTAGGTTTTTTTAGGTCAAATTTGATGTCCGCTCAAAGAAGGATACCAATTTTTTTGACATTTTAACCACCAACTAAATTACTCGCAAATGCACGAACAGATATGGGAAAAATGCCTTTTCTACATTAGAGAGCGCATTCCTGAGCAAAGTTTCAAAACTTGGTTTTTGCCCATAG
>JAOUOM010000377.1 GCA_029880385.1 Cyclobacteriaceae bacterium
GTTTAATCCTTTTTCACGAGCCCGGGTATAGAGGGGCAATGCCAGCTCCCCCGAAAAATCACAAGGAGTACCTACAAATAACACATCATTGACCTGCATTACGGACATTTCTGCCGGGTAATTGCCCAGGATCGCATGAAAGAGCCACGGGCGTACCCGCAGGTTTTGGGAAATTTTCAATTGTGGGGAGCGCAGGTCTATCGGGATGCGGTACGCCCGAAGGGTTGCTTTGTGATACGATGGCATACCGAGAAGCTTGAGGATGGAAACCTGTTCGGCAAGCTCATTCCCCAATAGCATTGCTTTTTCCCATTCCCTGCCATTTAGGTCGGCGGGGCCCATACTCGCTACCGGCCCGGCACTAAACCCTCCATAGGCGATGGAACTATCCTGTAAAAGCGCGTGTACAAAGGCTGCCGGATAATCTCCTGAAAACTTACGGAAGCGATGCGTCAGGCATGTAGCATGGGCACTGTATATACCATGCACACCAATGCCCTTTTCATTCTGTACCCAAAATGTCTTAAGCCAGGGATCGATTTCGCCTTTTTCACCAACGATCCTGTTTTTGACGAGATCCGGTACAGACAATTCCCCATAACGAAAAGAACCGGGGAGTTTCGCACGGTCTGCTATTCGGATGGCTTCCATTATATGGTCAGCCAGGGTATTGATAATTTGGGGATCAAATTCTCCGGAAAAACTTTTGCCTACTATACCCGGAGCCCAAGCCCCAAGGCTCGAATGACTATGGCTGGCGGTCAGGTATACCTGACCGAGTTGCCAGGGGCTTACGGCTAACTTTTCAATCAGTGCAGCGGTTACTTCCGGATGTATGATCAGCAAATCTGCCGAGAGCAGGATAACGGATGTATGTCCATTGTCGAGAAGCAGGCTTCTTACGTACAGTGAGTCATGAATGCCTTCCGAAAATTTGGGATCCCGGGCTCCATATCCAGCCATTGGATAGGTGGAGGATGGCGTAATGTTGACAACAGCCCATCCGATCAGCAGGGAGTCACCGGCTGACAGGGGCGGTAGAGATTGGTAGAGCGAATCGATCCGGGCGATCGTTTTTTTATAAAAGCCTTCTTCTTTATAGGGCGTACGGTCAACCCAGGTAATGAGCAGGTTGAAAAAGACCACCAGTGTGGCGAGGGTACCAATGATCAGTTTTGTAAATTTTTTCATCCGCAGTTGCAAGGCTGTAAAGGTAATACAATTGATTCTCAGCCAGCCCAGCCTTCTCTGTCCAGGCTGCGGTATTGGATCGCTTCGGCCAGGTGCTCGATGCGGATTTCTTCACTTTCTGCCAGGTCGGCAATTGTACGTGATACCTTGAGGATCCGATCATATGCACGGGCAGATAGGCCCAGGCGTTCCATGGCTGTTTTGAGGAGAATTTTGCCGGCTTCGTTTATTTTGCAAATATCTTTTACCAGGTTAGACGTCATCATGGCGTTGTTGTATACGTGCGGGTGATCCTGAAAGCGGATATTTTGTCTTTCACGTGCCTGTACTACGCGCGCGCGTATGGTTTCACTGTGTTCGGCTTTACGTTCAGCTGTCATTTGCTCAAATGAAACAGGCGTGACTTCTACGTGCAGGTCAATCCGGTCAAGAAGGGGGCCACTTACCTTGTTAAGGTATCGTTGTACGCCTCCGGGAGGACAGACACACTCTTTTTCCGGATGGTTATAGTAACCACATGGGCAGGGATTCATGCTGGCGACCAACATAAAATTTGCTGGATATTCAATCGAGACTTTGGCTCGGGAAATGGTGATCCGCCGTTCTTCGAGGGGTTGTCTCATTACTTCCAGTACCGTGCGTTTAAATTCTGGCAGCTCATCCAAAAAAAGGACGCCATTATTTGCCAGTGAAATTTCGCCTGGTTGGGGGATACCCCCTCCTCCTACCAGGGCTACGTCACTGATTGTGTGATGTGGTGACCGAAAGGGGCGTGTAGAAATCAGGTTGGCCTGGGAACCCAGTCTGCCAGCTACTGAATGAATTTTGGTTGTTTCCAGGGCCTCATGAAGTGAAAGGGGAGGCAAAATAGTGGGGAGGCGTTTTGCCAGCATGGTTTTGCCAGCACCCGGAGGGCCTATCATGATCACATTATGGCCTCCGGCAGCGGCGATTTCCATCGCCCGTTTGATGTTTTCCTGTCCCTGGACATCCGAAAAATCGACACCATACAAGCCCTGTTCCTGTCTGAACATTTCACGAGTATCGCAGGTTAGCGGAGTAATCGGGTGATCCCCGGAAAGGTGGTCAATGGCATCCTGAAGGGTTTCCACGCCTATAATTTCGAGTGTATCGACAATGGCGGCTTCTTTGGCATTTTCATTGGGAAGGATAAAGCCCCTGAAACCCTTTTTTCGTGCTTCAATGGCGATGGGAAGAGCTCCCTTGATGGGACGCAAAATCCCGTCCAGGGATAATTCCCCCATAATAATGTATTCTTCGAGGGAAGCGGATGTCAGTTGTCCGGAAGCCTGCAGGATGCCGAGTGCAATGGGCAGGTCATAGGCAGACCCTTCCTTTTTAATGTCGGCGGGGGCCAGGTTGACAATGATTTTTAGGCGGGGCATTTTAAAACCTATGTGCCGGATAGCAGATTCGACACGTTGCTGGCTTTCCTTTACCGCCGAATCCGGAAGTCCTACCATGAAAAACTTGGTTCCCTGGCTTACATTTACTTCCACGGTAATGGTATAGGCATTTACACCATAAACGGCACTTCCATAGGTTTTGGCAAGCATTTACTTGTTAACGGTATACTTTTCAATCAGAAGGATCAAGATATGAATAATTTTGATATGAACCTCCTGAATGCGGTCGGCAAATCCAAAATGCGGGACACGTATTTCGATATCGGCCATTCCGGCTAATTTGCCCCCATCCTTTCCAGACAGTACCACGGTTTTCATTTCTTTTGCCCTGGCAGCTTCGACGGCACGGATCACGTTTGGGGAATTGCCACTGGTACTGATGGCCAGCAGGACATCTTCTTTTTTCCCAAGGCCTTCGATAAAGCGGGAAAAAACGTATTCAAAACCAAAATCATTCGATACACAGGAGATATGTGAAACGTCAGAGATGGCGATTGCCGGTAATGAAGGTCTGTTTTCGCGGTATCGTCCGGTAAGCTCTTCGGCAAAGTGCATGGCATCGCAATGCGAACCTCCATTTCCACACGAAATTATTTTGCCTCCTGACTGAATGGAATGTGCCATCCATTCGGCAGCCTGTTTGATACGTTGCAGCTGGAGTGGTTGCTGAAGAAAATGATCAAGCACGGCTCGTGCTTCTGTAAGCTCTGCCAGGATGATGGAATCGACCGTTGCCATAGGTACTTAACTTTTCGAAAGCTGCAAGTTAAGATACCTGATTGGTTTTGGCTTTAAGTTCCCGTATCTGGTTTTCAAGTTTTTCCATTCTGTCTTTTACTTTTATGATGTGCACGTTTTCAATGACGAGTTCCACAATCATCAGCCCACATAAAAAAATCAGCAGGTCGCGGCCCAGATAGGGAAGGTCAGAAAAATATTCGAACCATCCCCATTGTTTGAACAGGTCCAGGGCA
>JAOUOM010000012.1 GCA_029880385.1 Cyclobacteriaceae bacterium
TGATCTGCCCGGTGGGTATGGGCCGATCCATTTTCCAATGATCACGTCTGTTTCCATTTCCTTCGGACGCTGATGCTACCAGTATCCCATTGGAAACCGATTGGAAATTGTCGCTTACAGTTATTTCCAAATCCAGCGTGGTACGTTCATTGGATTGATCAAGTGTAGGAAACCACCGGCTATTCGAACGAAAATTGCCCCATGTCCAAAGCTGAGCGGGCAGGTTTTCATGGCGCAGCATCCCGGTCACAAAATACATCCCCCGGTCGTCTGGAGCACTGTTTGCATAGGGGCTTGCCTCATAGGTGATCTCGATGACTAGTGTATCTGACCGGTCGTACGGACGTGGCAGTGTCAACACCCAGTCTTCATCCGAAATTTCGATTTCGTCGGCCGAAAAATAATAATCCGGATTTGATAGTTTAATGATACCGGGCTCCAGACCCCTGGCATCAATCCGAAGATAGTGCTGCGGATAAAAATAGGGTGTAAACATAAGTATGGCCCGGCCGGTAATTTTTCTGTTTTCCCAATCGATAAGAAGGTCAAGGTTGGTGTCAAGTAAATCAAACGTTCGTGAAGCAGATGCCTGGTACCCATGCCAGGGCGATTCAAGTTCTGGTTCAATCATCGTTTCCTGCTCACCCACAGGCACGGCCTGATTCACCGTACAGCTATTGAAAATGCCCGCCATCAGGCTACCATATATCCAATTCTTTACTTTATTTTTAAAGCCAATACCAAATGTGCCATGCATAGTGAATATTCTATTTTAGGGGAATCTTTTACATTAGTAACTGAAAACAACCACGTACTTGTCAACGGTGAAAAGGTACACTATGCCATTGAGAAAACCGGAAAGGGCAAGGTGATAATTTTCATTGACAGGCAAACGTACGAAGTTGAAAAACTTCCTGAAACAAAAGGCAATCTTGTGGTAAAGGTGAATCAAAAAGAGCTTGAAGTTGTCATACAAAACCCCGTGGATAAAATCCTCGAAAAAATAGGATTGGCGCATGTACAGCCGGATGAAATAACGGATGTGAATTCACCCATGCCGGGAACGATTGTGGAAATCCTGGTCAAAGAAGGCCAGCAGGTAAAAAAAGGAGATCCATTAGTGGTATTAGAAGCTATGAAAATGGAAAACATGATCAAATCACCACGAAACGGAATGATCCGGTCGGTCCCCGTTACCAAAGGCATCATTATAGAAAAGAACCAACCATTGGTTCGATTTTGATACCCGTTTGTTTTCAAGTCCTCTTATATTTGCCGTGATTTTTAAACCAGCATGAGCACGGAACCATACATTTTCAATCAAAAAGGAATGCCCATCACGTCCGGTGCGCAGGTGTTTGTTTGAAAATTTACACACTGACCACATGAAATATAAGCGAATATTACTCAAACTCAGCGGTGAAGCACTGATGGGCGAACAACAGTATGGGATCGACCCCAACCGACTGATTCAATATGCCGAAGAAATAAAAAAAATCCATGAACTGGGAGTAGAAATTGCCATCGTGATTGGGGGCGGTAACATCTTTCGAGGTGTGCAGTCAGAAAATACGGGTATTGATCGGGTACAGGGCGATTACATGGGTATGCTTGCCACGGTAATCAATGCCATGGCCTTACAAAGTGCCCTTGAAAACCAAAAAATGTTTACCCGTCTGATGAGTGGTCTTAAAATGGAACAGGTATGCGAGCCTTTTATTAGACGGAGGGCCATACGCCATATGGAAAAAGGCAGGATCGTGATATTCGGTGCAGGACTGGGCAATCCGTATTTTACGACCGATTCCACTGCCAGTCTGCGTGCCATCGAAATTGAAGCCGATGTGGTACTAAAAGGTACACGCGTAGATGGTGTATATACATCCGATCCTGAAAAAAACCCGGATGCAACTAAATACAATACCATTTCCTTTCAGGAGGTATACCAAAAAGGTCTCAATGTGATGGATCTGACGGCTTTCACCCTTTGTCAGGAAAATAACCTCCCCATCATCGTATTTGATATGAACAAGCCCGGCAACCTCAAAAGGCTGATCATGGGCGAAGAAATAGGAACCTTAATAAACTAGTTTGTAAGATGGACGAAATCAATTTTTACCTTGATCATGCCAAAGAATCTATGGAAAAAACGGTCATTCATACCGGGCATGATTTAACGAAAATTAGAGCTGGAAAAGCCATGCCCAATATGCTGGATGGACTGGTAGTTTCCTATTATGGCACGCCCACACCCATCAGCCAGGTAGCATCAGTCACAACCCCGGATGCCCGTACCCTTGCCATCAAACCATGGGAAAAAAACATGATCCAGGAAATCGAAAAAGCGATCATCAACAGTGACCTGGGGCTCAATCCTCAAAATGATGGTGAGCTCGTTCGTCTAAACATTCCCCCTCTTACTGAGGAAAGACGGAAAAACCTGGCCAAACAAGCTAAAGGCGAAGCGGAAAACGGGAAAATTGCCATCCGAAATATCCGGAAAGATACCAATGAACAGTTGCGGAAATTATTGAAAGAGCACGTGTCGGAGGATCTGGTGAAAGATGCGGAAGAACAGGTTCAAAAACTCACAGACTCCAGCATCAAAAAAATTGACGAATTACTGGAGGTCAAGGAAAAAGAAATCATGACCATCTAGAGGTAATGCTTCCGGGCCTCGATCAGCTGCCTGACCGGTTCGGGAACCAGGTACCTGATGGATTTTCCGTTTTGTATCAATTTTCTGATTAGTGTTGCCGAAATATCAATCATGGGTGCTTCGATAAACTCCACATTGGGGTATTCCGGCCTTTTCTTGTCCGCACAGCCCGGACGAGGATAGACAATAAGCCCGTATTCAAACAATGCCTGATGGTTTTTCCAGCGGGACAATGTGTGCAAATTGTCCTCGCCCAGTATCAGGCGAAAGGTATGGCCGGGATGCCGGTCGCTCAGGTGTGCCAGGGTTTCGGCTGTATAAGCAGGTTTTGTCATGTGAAATTCTATATCACACGCCCTGAAATGATAGTCATCACTGATGGCTGCCTCCACCATGTCGTACCGGTCAAACTCATGCAAGAGACTACCCGGCCGTTTGTGCGGGTTTTGGGGGGAAACCACAAACCAGACTTCCTGAAGGCCCGCCAGCTCCAATGCCAGATTGGCAATGATCATGTGCCCGGTATGTATCGGATTAAAAGAACCAAAAAATAACCCGATTTCCATTAGCGTGTTAAAAAATCCGTTACGAGTTGTTCGGCCTCTTTCAGTGTTTGTTCAAGCGCATCATTCACCAGTGTTACATCAAAAGAGGATTCATATTTCATTTCTTCACCCGCTTTGCCGAGTCGTTGTGCAAGGCTTTCTTCGGACTCGGTGCCCCTGCTACGCAACCGGGCTTCAAGTTGGGCTATATGCGCTACTTTCACAAAAACCGCCAATGCACGTTCGCCCAGTTTTTGCTTTAAATTCACACCCCCTACCACATCCACATCGAACACAACATGTGCGCCCGACTTCCAAATCCGGTCAATTTCACTGAGCAGTGTCCCGTAGTAAATACCCGGATAAACCTCTTCCCATTCCAACAGTTTTTCTTCCGCCAGCTTTTTTTCAAATTCGTCCTTTGAGAGAAAATAATAGTCCTTGCCATGTTTTTCGCCCGCCCGTGGAGCACGGGTAGTAGCCGAGATCGAAAATTGCAAATCGGGTCGTGAGGCAAGCAAATGGCGTACAATCGTACTCTTGCCAGAACCCGAAGGAGCACAAAAAATCAATGCTTTCCCCTTCATGTCAGTGGTGGGGGAAGATTTGGATTTTTGATCTGATTTGATTGGCAAGTCCCTCCGGAACAGGCATATTGGCCAGCTTGGTTTTGATCAGATCCCTGATGTTTTTTTCCAGCTCATATTGCTCAAAACAAACCATACAACTCTCTATGTGCTCGTGAACGTAAGTTTCCTGCTCTACAGTCGCCTCATTATCCAGGATCAGGTTCAATATTTTAACGCATTTCGAAAACTCCCCACATTCCGGGTTATGTATCTTTTTGTCCATCATTCCAAGCATTAAATTTGTTTCCAAAATAAATGATTATTCCCTATATCCCATTGATGCCGCATATTCGCGAAGTTTTTCTTTCAGCAGGTTTCGTGCCCTATGGAGCCTGGACCGCACGGTACCGATGGGAATATCCAGGATTTTGGCCATCTCCTCATAGGTAAACCCCTCCAGATCACATAAAATAATCACTGTCCTGAAATCAACGGCTAATGAATTGAGCGCATTGCTCACTTCATCACCGATCATATCTTTCAGTGTCTCGACCCGAAGATCAACTGTGTTTTGTTCATCAACATCGTCCGAATTATAGAAGTTCTCCACCTCCTGATAATCTACCTTGGCCGGAGTCTTGGATTTTTTCCGGAAATCATTAATAAAGCTGTTTTTCAAAATCCGGTACAGCCAAGCCTTGGAGTTGGTGCCCTTTTGAAAGGAATTAATAAACCGGTAGGCCTTCATAAACGTGTCCTGTACCAAATCTTTGGAATCGTCTTCGTCAAGCGTCAGGCGATACGCAAAATTGTACATGGCATCCAGATGGGGCAAAAACTCTCGTTCAAATATCTCCAGCTGCTCACGTCTGTTATATTCATATTTAACTGGCCGTTCTTCCATTATTTCAATTGCCTCGTTCATCACAGGTTCTTCTTACGCTAACTTTTATGATAAAACCAGGCGAGTCCGTTTGTATACAAGACAATACGCAGAAACGTTGTTTTCGTTTATTTTCATCATTTAAGCCTACTTTTGCTTATGAATAATTGTTTGAGTGTGTAAAGGTACATGGCTGAAAATAAAATCTCCGTAACAATCATCACCTACAATGAGGAAAAAAATATAGGCAGGTGCCTCGATTCATTGGCTGGTATCGCAGATGAAATCATCGTAGTAGATTCCTGTTCTACCGACCGGACAGTAGCGATTTGTGAGGAAAAAGGATGCAAAATTTTTGCCCATGCATTTGAAGGCCATATCGAACAGAAAAACCATGCCATTTCACTGGCCACCTACGATTATGTCTTGAGCCTGGATGCCGATGAATGTCTTTCCGATGAATTGAGGCAACGTATTCTTGAGCAAAAACCACAATTGGAAGCCTTTGATGGTTATCGTTTTCACAGACTGACCAATTTTTGTGGACAATGGATCCGTCACTGTGGCTGGTATCCCGACACCAAATTGCGCCTGTGGAACAAACATCATGGAAAATGGGGAGGCACCAACCCCCACGACCGGGTAGTGATAAACAGCGCATCCATTGGGTTTCTTACCGGTGACCTTTACCATTATTCGTTCTATACCATCACCGAACATTTGGCCCAGATACAGAAATTTTCATCCATTGCCGCACATGCAGCCTGGAAAAACGGAAAGAAAAGCAATGTGATCATCAACATCCTGCTTGGGCCCTTTTATACTTTTTTTAAAAAATTCCTCCTGCAAGGGGGTTTACTTGATGGCTATTATGGTTTTATTATTTCCATCAATACCGCATATAGCCGTTATTTAAAATATATCAAACTCAAGGAATTATCAGAAGGAAAAGAAATATGAAAACTACCATTTTGACCCTTTTTTTCTTTTGCCTGCTTCCACCCGGGTTTTCACAGACAGACTCACTCTCATTTACCATCCAGTCTGCCATTGGGTTGGGGTCGGGAGGATACCTTCCCCTTTATTCCGGCTACCGCCAACATGGCAAATTAAATCCCAACCAGCAGGATGGCTATCTGGAGACACAGCTTCATCTGCCGCTGCTGAACAGGGGAAAATGGAAAATCAACACTGGTGTATCCTATGTACTCAAACCCAAAATAGAAACATCTTTCTTTCATGAGGGATTTTTAAACACTTCCTATGGGGCTATTGAATTGCGGTTGGGAAAAAATGAGATGAAAAATGACTGGTACAATGATGTGCTGGGCTCGGGTAATTTTTTTCATAGTACAAATGCCCGCACCATAACAAAGGCAGGTGCTGGTATCTATACCTATACAGAATTGCCCTTTTTCAAATACGTCGAAATAAAAGGAGCCCTGGAGGTCGGCCTCCTCGAAAAAGACCGGCCGGTATCTGGTGCCTATTACCACGAAAAATTTGCCTACCTAAAACTTGCCCACCTGCCCTTCAATCCATATGTGGGGCTAAATCACAATGCAATCTTTGGTGGGATTGATGCCATTGGGCAAAAATTGCCTTCCAATTTTATGGAAGTATTTTTTGCAAAAAATGCCACCAATACACCATTCATCGGGGATATGGTAAATGCCGCAGGTGCTCATTTCGGACTCTTTGACCTGGGGTTTGAACTCCCCCTCGACAATAACCTGATGAAAGTGTACTTTCAGCAGCCCATTTCAGATAACTCCGGATACCTCACCAAATTCTCAGAAGATAAAGATTACATCATAGGCATTGAAATGGAACTGGCAGCTCACGCCTTTTTAAAAGGCTTCTTGTATGAAAATATCTACACCCAGCACCAAAGCGGTGAAGGCACTTCTGACCCGATAATCAACAACCAATTTTACACGCTTAAACAACTAAACGAAATGCCCGATTATGATGCCTTCATTTTAAATGAATATGGGATCACAACCAGCAATGCCACATGGGACGAATTTTATGAGATCATACGGGACGAAAGCAACCAGGGCTATCGCTTCAACGGGCGGGACGATTACTACAACAACGGATACTACCCAAAAGGAAATACCTTTCACGACATGGTAATAGGCACACCCCTTTTTACAACCAAAAACCGATTTGAAAAACTAACAGGGGAAACCCTCAGGGAAAGATCGTTTATTATCAACAATCGGATACAGGCCCATCACGTGGGTATTGCAGGCTATTATAAAGACATTGCAATCAATTTTTGGTTTACGTTTACCTATAACATGGGCACATATGCCGGAAAATATGGAGGAAACAGATTTAGCTGGGTGCCCGACACTGACTATTATTTTATCCGATACAATACAGGTCTGCAATATCTCGGACTGCAAGTAACAAAACCAGGAAAAAACGGACTTGCATACGACCTCACGCTGGGACTGGATGAAGGACGCATGGGACACAGTTTTGGCGGACTGATGAAAATAACCTACCAAATCAAATGAAAATCCTGCACTTGAGCACAGAGCCCTCCTGGCGGGGCGGGGAACGTCAGATTCTTTTTCTCCATCAGGAATTATTGGCAAAAGGCATTGACTCTTCCATCGCTTGTCGTGAAAACTCACCTGTCCATGATTTTTGTATCGAAAACAAATTGCCCTTTATTGCCTGGCCCTTTCGATCGGCCTATGACCTGATTACTGCACACAAAATCAAATCATTTTGTCGGGAAAACAGTATCCATATCCTCCACATGCATACAGCCAAAGGACATACCCTTGGCGTAATGGCTGGCCTGATGGGACTGAAAATAACCATGGTATTAAGTAGGCGCGTTGATTTTTCAGTTAAACACAATTGGCTTAGCCGGTTTAAATACAATTATCCTGCCATCAAAAAAATCATCTGTGTCAGCGATAAGATCAGGGAAATTATGCGGCCAGACCTTGTCAATCCATCCGTTCTCACGGTTGTTCATAGCGGCATCGACTTGCGTCCTTTCGAAAACAAAAAAAAGAACACCTACCTGAAAGAAAAATACAAACTACCCGGCGGTACAATCCTCATCGGCAACACCTCGGCATTAGCCGACCACAAAGATTATTTCACCTTCATTGACACGGCGAAAGCATTGACAAAAACACGCAAAGGAGTAAAGTTTTTCATTATTGGCGAAGGTCCACTTGAAAAGGAAATACGAGCCTATATAAAAGATAATCAACTGGAAAACGACATCATCATGACGGGATTTATTACGGAAATCCCCTATATACTGAAAAGCCTGGATGTGTTTTTGTTTACCTCAAAAACTGAAGGACTGGGAACCTCCGTACTGGATGCCCTTGCTGCCGGCCTTCCGGTAGTGGCCACACGGGCTGGTGGGGTAAAAGAAATTATCAGTCATCAGGAAAATGGATACTTATGCGAGACCGGAGACATTCAGTCACTCGCCGAAAGTGTAAGTGACCTTATTGAAAACCCGGGGAAAGCGCAGAAATTCATCAACAAAGGCTATGAAACCGTGAAGAAATTCAGCAAAGCAGCCACAGCCCAGAAAACATTGGAAATTTACCAGCAATTACTAGATACCAAATGAACAAACCAGCCGTATCCATCATCATTGCATTCTACAACCGCATGGATTTCCTGCAACTGGTTCTTGCCGGGTTTGAACGACAGAATTTTATTGATTTTGAAATTGTGTTGGCTGACGATGGTTCCAATGAAGGGGTCGTACAGCAGCTACGCACCTACATAAGCCAAAGTCCATTAAAAATCCGTCATGTATGGCACGAAGATCACGGATGGCGCAAAACCAAAATACTCAACAAAGCCGTACTGGCAGCTGAAGCTGACTACCTGATTCTCATAGACGGGGATTGTATCCCACACCCTGCCTTCGTGCGGGAACATTATGAAAACAGACAAGCGAAAACCATCCTGGCAGGCCGAAGAGTACACCTTAGTAAAAAATTTTCAGTTCAACTAACGCCGGAAAACATCCGAAAAGGCAAACTGGATCATTGGCTGGCCCTGTTGTGGGACAGTCTTATCGGTGACAGCAAAAACGTGGAAAAAGCCTTGTACCTGAAAAGCAAATGGCTGCGAAGGTTTGCCAATAGAAAACCAAAAGATCTGCTGGGCTGTAACCTTTCCTTTCACAAAGAAGACCTGCTTGCACTCAATGGTTATGATGAACGCTATGTAAACCCAGGAACTGGTGAAGACACAGACCTGTACGTGCGATCCCTCCACATTGGCTATACGATCAAGCCAATCCTGAATATGGCCATACAATACCACTTACACCACAAAAAAGGTGAGCGATCTAAAATGCATGAAAATGGAAAAATCTTATTGCAGACCAAAGCCGATAAACTAATTTATACGCCCTACGGAATTCATCAGACAAAAATTTAAATTTCTACTTCATGCAGTAATTCGCTTAGGAGTTTTTGCATGTGGTTGCGGCCAAACATTTTTCGTGCCTTTGCCTGCGCATTACTTGCAAGCAAATTTCGGGCAGATGCATCATTCACAGCCCGATCCAGGGTTTTCACCAAAGCCACCTGATCCTTTTTCGCTATGAGCCATCCATTTTCATCCGGCTCTATCGCTTCTGGTATACCTGCGTGGTAGGTAGAGATCACGGCACATCCACAGGCCATTGCCTCATATCGTATTGGGAAATCCCTCCGTCTCCTGATTTTCATCTGTGCGGCTATTGAGCACATATATTTCACACAATTTCATATACGACAAGACGACTTCATGCGGCTGGACACCTAAAAACCTAACCCTGTCAGTCAGTCCCATGGCAAGGCTCAATTCTTCTGCCTCCTTTCTTTGCGTACCATCCCCTACTATCACCAATTCGATATGTTTAGTCGTCATGATCTGTCCAAACGCCCTGATGAGATCAAGAATTCCTTTTTTGGGGACCAGCCGACCGGCGTGGAGTATTCGAATTACAGCATCCTCCTTCATCCCGTCCACTTCTTTCGCCCGGTCTACTTTTTCCAGGTCAATACCATAGGGAATGATCGTAAGTTTTGCCGGATCCAATCCGCAATCCAAAAATTTTTGACCCAAAAAGCGTGATGGTACCACGCAGGCTTTCATGGAATGAAAGACCGCTTGTAACTACTTCACATAAAGGGGATCACTCAGCTTCCGGGAAGCATCAAATCCATGAAAAAAAGTGACCAGTTTTACCGGGTGATGAAAACTTAGTTTTGCAGCACGGATTCCTTCCGGCTCATAATTGGCCATTACCCATTCAATCGAATTTTTTCGGCAGATATCCCGGATCATTTTCCTTCATACGGATCATAGCTGTAGGCACTTTTACATAATTTATACATGAGCCTCCCCTTCAGGCTGTCATATTGAAAATATTTTTTTATCCCTTTTGCCAGGGGGTATACATCTGCATTTAGTCGTTTTCGGCTATAGACAACTACATGTTCCGCAGCTAATGCCATAACCTGATTATAAATGAAAGTTTCACTTAGCGGAAAGATTTGTCGGTCAAAATCAATAGGTTCATTGGAGGATTTATTCGACAGTAATAGAAACATTTTTGGTTACTTTGCCAACCCATTTTTGAACAAACCACAACATGTTTAAAAAATTTGCCAATAAATACATCAGAAGGAAAATATACCAAATCGATGCGGCATATCCATCGATAAAGCTGGATCATAAACACCTGAAAAACCTTACAGGCCTGCCAGGCCGAATGGATCTGCTGCAACTCCTTCCGCACGATGGAGTAGTCGCAGAAATCGGTGTGGCACAAGGTGAATTTAGCGATGCCATTATCGAAATTTGCCATCCCTCCAAACTACATCTGGTCGATGTATGGCATAGTGAACGCTACCATATCAGTAATCAGGAAAAAATAACCAGTCGTCACAAAACAGCCGTACAAAATGGGCAGCTGGAATTTAATATAGGCCTGTCGACGGAGGTTGTTCACTCATTTCAGGACCATTATTTCGATTGGATCTACCTGGATACCGATCACAGCTATGCACTGACCAAACAGGAACTAAAGCTCTACCAGCATAAAATAAAACCGGGTGGGATGATATGTGGCCATGACTATATAAGCGGCAATTGGAAAGGCCTGAAAAGGTATGGTGTCATAGAAGCCGTCCACGAATTTTGTATCGAACAGGACTGGGAAATCATTTACCTCACATTCGAAACTTCCCTTCCCCCGAGTTTTGCCATTCGGAAAATGGCCCCGTAATAGTTATTCCGGCATAAAGGTAAGCGAACTCATTTCATCCCAATCCCACGATTCATTTGCCAGGTCGAGCAGGTCATGGGCAGACACACTGTCTATCTTTTGAAAAAGCTTGTCGAGGCCGGGTACGGTCTGCATATCCAGCAGGCTTTTGGCCATCATCAGCATCATAGAGTTGTTATTTTCCTCTGACATGGCCAGCTGGCCCTTCAGTTGTTGTTTGGCTTTATGCAATTGTGTATCAGTCAACGACTGGGTCTTAAGCAAATGGATCTCCCGCTCGATAAGTGCGATGGCTTTTTTATGGTTTTTGGGATCTGTAGCAAAGGCAATGGAAAACAAACCGGTATCCGTATAGGGTGAAAAATGAGCCTCTACGCCATAGACAAATCCATGCTTTTCACGCAATGACATATTCAAACGTGAATTCATGGCAGGCCCGCCCAAAATATTGGTCAACATAAAAAAAGGAATTCTCTTCGGATCATTCAAGGCAAAGGAAGCCCGGCCCATCATATGGTGCACCTGCGTCACAGACCGCTGTTTTACGATGCGCTTGGGTGGCAGTGGCACAAACGGCAGACGCTCCGGCGTGTGGTTTTTGCAGGGTATGTCAGCCATATACTTACGCACCATTTTTTCGAGCTTTTTAACCGGGTAGTTACCCACACTGGTAAATATGATTTTTGTTGTATTAAGGTTGCGTCCGATAAAGTTTAAAAAATGATCCTGACCAAACGTTTGTACGGTTTCTTCTGTCCCCAATATATTTGTCCCGAGGGCGTGCCCTGAAAATACCAATTCATCAAACTCATCCATAATGGCATCTTCGGGTGTATCGCGGTACATGGCCATTTCCTCCAAAATCACCATTCGCTCTTTCTCAATCTGCTTTTCGGGAAAGGTACTGTGAAACGTAATGTCGGCCAGTAATTCCACGGCTTTGTCCAGGTGATTGTCCAGGACGGAAGCATAGAAACAAATCTTTTCTTTGGTGGTGTAGGCATTGAGTTCGCCACCCAATGTCTCCAGCCGGTTGATGATATGAAACGACTTTCGTTTCTTTGTCCCCTTGAAAGCCATATGTTCCCAAAAATGGGCCAGGCCCTGCTCCTCTGGTCGCTCATCACGACTCCCGATATCCAGCATGATCCCTACATGGGCTATTTTTGTGTGGCTTACTTCCAGGTGCACCACCCGGATGCCATTGGCCAATTCAATCAGCTCGTATTCGCGCATAAGGCGACAAAATTACTAACTTTATCCGATCTTCACTTTTATGGACTTCCAGCGTATCCTTATTGTTCAGACTGCCTTTATCGGTGACGTGGTACTTGCCACACCGCTAATTTCCAAACTCCATAGCCATTACCCTTCTGCCCAGATCGACTTTCTTTTGCGAAAAGGCAACGAAAACCTGCTGGCCAAAGACCCCCGACTCCACGAAGTATTGATCTGGGACAAGAAAAAGGCCAAATACCGGGAGCTTTTTCGTTTACTCAAACAAAT
>JAOUOM010000378.1 GCA_029880385.1 Cyclobacteriaceae bacterium
AGCCCTGAGCGAGACAAACTTTCCTTTGTGCCGGATGTAAGGACCAAACCGGCCAACATTTGCCGTCATGATTTCTCCCTCAAATTCACCCAAGTCACGGGGAAGTTTGAACAATTCCATTGCCTCCTCCATCGATATGGACTCAATAAGTTGTCCCTTTCTCAGACTGGCAAACCGTGGTTTCTCTTCATCTTCAACGTCGCCAATCTGCACATAGGCACCGTATTTCCCCATTTTTGCCACCACCGTTTTTCCGGATACCGGATCAATGCCCAGTTCCCGGTTGCTGCCTACGCTGCTACGCTTGAGGTTTTCAGACTCTTCTACCTTCGGGTGAAAATCGCTATAAAAAGAACGGATCATCTGGCTCCAGTCCTTGGTACCCGAGGCGATATCATCAAACTCGGCTTCTACCGTGGCAGTAAAGTGATAATCGATCACGTTGGTGAAATTTTCAACCAGAAAGTCATTGACAATCATGGCCACATTAGTGGGAAACAATTTATTTTTTTCCGCTCCGGTAATTTCCGTTTTCTCCGTCCGGCTTATTTCACCATTTTCCATTACGAGCTCCACATAGAGCCGCTCCGTTCCCTCACGGCTTTCTTTCTCGATATAATTCCGTTTGATAACCGTAGAAATGGTAGGCGCAAACGTAGAAGGCCGGCCAATGCCCATTTCCTCCAGTTTTTTCACAAGGCTTGCTTCTGTATAACGTGGTGCATGCCGGGTAAAGCCTTGTTTTGCCAGCATACTCTGCAAGTCAAGTTTCTGCCCGATGGTAAGTGGCGGGAGCATTCCTTTCTGATCCTCATCCTCCTCCTCATCGTCATGGCTTTCGATGTATAATTTCAAAAAACCGTCAAACTTGATAACCTCTCCCTGGGCAATCATATTTTCAGGGGTGGTGGATATGGCAATCGTGGCAGTCGTTTTTTCCAGTTGGGCTTCTTCCATTTGCGAGGCAACGGCCCGTTTCCAGATAAGGTCATAGAGTTTTTTTGCTGCCGAATCACCCGATACCGTATGAGCCGAAAAATCTGTAGGCCGGATGGCCTCGTGTGCTTCCTGTGCACCCTGACTCTTGGTTTTGAAACGTCTGGGCTTGGAATACACCGACCCGTAGGATTTGGTTATTTCATTTTTTGCCCCCTCAATGGCCTCCTCGGACAGGTTGAGGCTATCGGTACGCATGTAGGATATTTTTCCCGATTCATACAGTTTTTGTGCCACGGTCATGGTCATTGCCACCGGAAACCCCAGCTTTCGGCTGGCCTCCTGCTGCAAGGTAGAGGTAGTGAATGGCGGAGCCGGGGATTTTTTGGCAGGACGTGTCTCAAGGTTTGCAATTGAAAAATCCGCTCCCTTACAACCCGCAAGAAAAGCCAGGGCCTCCTGCTCTGTATCAAATTTTTTAGGCAATTCCGCTTTCAGCACTTTCCCCTTTTCGAGATCAAATAATGCGCTTACCTTAAAACTTGACTGAGCCGAAAACTTATCGATCTCCCGCTCACGGTCTACAACTAGCCGGACAGCTACGGATTGTACACGACCGGCAGATAAGCCGGTTTTTACTTTTTTCCATAAAATCGGAGAAAGCTCATAGCCCACCAGTCGATCAAGAACACGTCGGGCCTGCTGGGCATTTACCAGGTTGATGTCAATGGTGCGTGGGTTTTGAATGGCATTTTGAATCGCTTTTTTGGTGATCTCACGAAATACAATCCGTTTGGTATTTTCCGGTTTCAGCTTGAGTGCCTGACTCAGGTGCCAGGAAATGGCCTCTCCCTCACGGTCATCATCCGATGCGAGGTAAATGGTTTCTGCGTCTTTGGCAAGTTTGGTAAGCTCTTTGATTACATCCTTCTTATCGGCACTTATCTCGTATGTTGGCTCAAAGTTATTGGAGGTATCAATGGACAATTCCTCTCTTGGCAGGTCACGGACGTGCCCGTAAGAAGATTTTACTTCATAGTCTTTTCCCAGATACCCTTCAATAGTTTTTGCCTTGGCAGGCGACTCCACAATGACCAGATTCTTTCCCATTCCTTAATTTTAAATTTCAAATATGAGTCAAAAAAAATTAATATAAAGAAATGTGTTTGACTATCCGCATGGTTTTCATTTATTTGACCATTACTTTACATACACCAATTTATCCATGCTGAAAACTCTTATTTTAGTTCGTCATGCACAAGCGGGTCATGAGGTCGGGCAGTCTGATTTTAACCGGCCACTGACTGCCATAGGCCAGCGTGATGCACGTCATCTTGGACGCTGGATAGCCGAACAGGTTTCACATCTTGATGAAATCCGGACTAGTGCTGCCCTGCGGGCAAAAACCACCGCTGAAGCCATCGCTGAGGAAATAAATCCTGGAAAAGAACCGATACAGGACGATGAACTGTACGAAGCACCCATACGTGTATTGCTCGAACGTGTACATGCGACTGATGCTTCCATCACTCACCTTGCGCTGGTCGGGCACAATCCAGGCATGACGTTTTTGGCCGACTACCTGTCGCCCGCCCCGGTCTGCGGCATGCGCCCGGGTAGTGCCGTAATCCTGACATTCGAAAATATGGATTGGAACGAAATAGAAAAAAATAAAGGAACACTTAAAAATTCATATAATATCTAATCATAACGTGAGCAATACAACTTATAACCCTAGTGAAGTAGGAATCAAAGGAACCCTGTTTGGATTTCCCTATAGTGAAGAAGAAGCGGAACTCATTGTCTTGCCCGTCCCCTGGGACGTGACCGTATCGTATGGGAGCGGAACATCCCATGGCCCTGCCGCCGTACTGGATGCATCCCCACAACTGGACACGTCCCTCTATCATGTGGCCAAACCGTGGAAATACCGTTCTTTTATGGCAGGGGCTCCTGCCGGACTTCAGGAAAAATCCCTTTCCCTCCGCCAAACAGCAAAAAACATCATCGACAGGCTCGAAACCGGCGAAAAACCGGATCCCAACGACTATCAGACCGTAAACCAGGGTTGCGAAGAAATGGTAGAAATAGTCTACCAGACTTCCCGGAAATACCTGGAAATGGGAAAAATCTGTGCTGTGCTCGGGGGTGATCACAGCTCCCCGCTGGGCTTAATGAAAGCCCTTTCGGAAAAAGGCAGCTTCGGCATTTTACAAATAGATGCCCATATGGATCTGAGAAAAGCCTACGAAGGGTTTACGTACTCCCATGCCTCCATCATGCACAACGCCCTTAAATTACCCGGCGTGAGCACGCTGGTACAGGTGGGTATACGGGATTTTTGCGAGGAAGAAACGGATTTTGTCCATAGCCACAAAAACATTCATGTCTTTTATGAAGACCAGGTACGTGAGGGTAAAATGATTGGGGAGTGCTGGGCCGACTGGGTACATCAAATACTCTCGTTTCTGCCCCGAAATGTCTACGTCAGCTTTGACATTGATGGGCTGGATCCTTCCCTGTGCCCGAACACTGGTACACCGGTACCCGGGGGCCTCGCCTATAGTGAAGCCGTTTTCCTTCTTCAAAAACTCGTGGAATCCGGACGCAAGATTGTGGGTTTCGACCTT
>JAOUOM010000013.1 GCA_029880385.1 Cyclobacteriaceae bacterium
GCCAAAAAAAGGTACCAGAAATTTTTCAGCACCTCACACCCCGAATATGTAAAAGTGCAATCCAAACTAAGCAAGACCTACTACATGTCAGGTGACTGGCGACATGCCCAGATCCAGATGGAGGAAGTACTGTCAAACTACAAGCATTTCATCGAAACCTATTTTCCCGCCTTGTCCGAGAGGGAAAAAACCAAATTCTGGAATACCATCAAAACGGATTATGAGTTTTATGTCTCATTGATCATAAGCAACAACCGAAATGAAAAATACATTGGAGAGTTGTACAATAATGCTCTGCTCACCAAAGCCCTGCTCCTCAATGCATCCATAAAAATCCGTCACCGGATCATGGGCAGCCAGGACGAAGAGCTAATTGAGAACTACATGAAGTGGGTCGATAAAAAGGAACTATTGACTACCGCACTTTCCATGACCAATGACCAGCTTGTTCAGAGTGGCATAAACACCGGCCAGCTTTCCAACGAACTCGAACAACTGGAAAAGGAACTAAGTCTGTCGTCAGAACTTTTTGGTCAGGAATACGAAAAAAAACCCATCACGTGGGAAGACATCCAGAAAAACCTGCAGGAAAATGAATACGCAATGGAGATGGTGCGTTTTCGTGTATTTAACCACACCTTTACCGACAGCATCAAATATGCACTCCTGTACGTGTCTGGTGAAAAACGGTCAAAACCTCAGCTAATTCTGCTGGAGAACGGAAAAGACCTGGAAGCAAAATACCTGAATTTCTACCGAAACACGATCAAATACAAAATTAAAGACACGCAATCCTATGCAGCTTTCTGGGAGCCCATATCACGTGCAATCGGCTCCGTATCCACCCTCTACCTGTCTCCTGATGGTGTGTACAACCAGATAAATCTGGAGGCAATCCCCTTACCCGAAGATGGAAAATACGTCATTGACAACTCCAATATCATCCTGCTAAGCAATACACGGGAGCTTCTGGTTACTGCCCGGAAAATGACCGAAGCGGCAAGTCAGCAAATGGCTTTAATGTTTGGTAACCCGCTGTTTTATATCGAGACAACACCAGGCATAGCATCGCCGGGAAGCGGCCATACACGGGAAACCACTCAAGTCATCTCCCAACTACCCGGTACAAAAAAAGAAATCGAGGAAGTAAAAGACCTCTTGTCGCGAAAAGGATGGGATATCAATGAATATACCGACCTGGAAGCCAATGAAGAAGCCATCAAAAATGTATTTAATCCCAAAATCTTTCACGTGGCTACGCACGGTTTTTTCCAAAATGAAAGGATAGAAGCCAATGCCATGGACACGGAACTCCATGAAAACTACCTCTATGAAAACCCACTCATGAAATCCGGCCTGCTATTGGCCGGTGCGGGTGACATCCTGAACGAAACCCGATTCAACTATAATGTAAACAATGGTATTCTGACTGCCTATGAAGCCATGAACCTAAATCTGGATCAGACAGATCTGGTCGTATTATCGGCCTGTGAAACCGGCTTAGGGGAAGTGGAATCCGGAGAGGGGGTTTACGGTTTGCAACGGGCCTTTATGGTAGCCGGAGCCAAAACCATCATCATGAGCCTTTTCAAAGTGTCAGATGAAGCTACCCAGCAACTCATGATCAAATTTTATCGCAAATGGATTGAGACCGGCAATAAACGACTGGCTTTTTCGGAAGCCAAAAAGGAAATACGAATCGAATACAGGGATCCGATCTATTGGGGACCATTCATTATGATCGGTTTGGAATAAGACGGGTTAAATAAATCAAACCCATAAAAGTCCCTGCGTTTTGTGGGGATTTTTGTTTGGGGCGTTTCATCTTTCATTGTAAAGTAGGTAATTTAGGATTCCTGTAGTTATACTTTTTTTTAATAACGTTATGATCAAAAAACTAATCCCCAGCCTTTTCCTCGCACTCATTTTGCTCCATCCTTCCTGGGCCCAACGCGTCCTGACAGGAAGGGTAACGTCTGATGACAGGCCAAATGGCCTTGGAGGAGTCGTCGTTCAGGCAACCGGAACGGCTTCTTCTGTCAAAACAGATGAAAACGGAAATTATTCCCTTACCCTTCCTGACGATGGCGGGTTGGTCACCTTTCGGAAAGAAGGGTATAAAACCTTCCAGATCGACATTAGTTTTCAAAACACCGTGGATATTTCCATGGAAAAACTTCGTGCATCCAACGAGTCTGTCTCTGTGGGGTACGGCACCCAGTCCCGTGATGAAATGACCGGATCCATCTCCAGTATCCGGACAGATGCCATTGGCAATCAGCCAGTCATCGATTTGGAACAAGCCAACCAGGGCAGGGCTGCCGGTGTGTTTACCCAAAACAATGGCGGAAAACTTGGAGAAGGAACCACCGTCAGAATCCGTGGCGGGTCGTCACTAACCGGATCCAACAGCCCCCTGTATGTGGTAGACGGAGTGCCGTTGACATCCGACAACCAGTCTGACATCAACCCCAACAACATAGCCTCCATGGAAGTACTGAAAGATGCGTCAGCAGCCGCTATCTATGGATCCAGGGCTTCCAATGGGGTGATTTTAATTACAACAAAAACCGGACAGAGTGGTGGAATACAGGTAAATGCCGATTACCAGTTTGGCGTGAGTCAGACACCCCGACGGCTCAACCTGATGTCGCCACAGGAATACAATGAAATGATGGTGGAATACACCTTACGGATATCAGGATTTGACGATGCCATCACACGTGCGAAACTCACGGAATGGGCACAGGCCGGAACTGCCGATTTTTCATTGGGAGGCAAGACCTACTCGATCAAAATGCCCATTCTGGACTCGCTCATCTACAACACAGACTGGCAAAATGAAATTTTTCGTTCGGGTCTTTCCCATCGTGCCAATATCAGCCTCTCCGGCGGCACCGACAAGCACCGCGTTTTTTCAGGCATTGCCTATACACAACAGGAAGGGATATTGATAGGAAACCAATATGACCGGTTCAACGGCGACCTCAACCTCAGCAGCAAGTGGAATACACGCCTGACTTCACATGCAGGAATAAGCTTTATCCATTCGGAAAACAAACGACTAAATGAAGATCAGGATCTTGGCTCCCCACTTCAGGCAATTGCCCTTTCACCCGCCGACAGCTATGATCCTGCCAATGCCTACCGCATGAAAGTACGGTCACTCGACTATAATCCCCTCACGGAAATAAACTTCTCGGACAACCTGGAGCTAAGCAACCGCATCATAGGAAACCTGGGTGCGAAATATGCCGTGACAGATCAATTTTCGCTAAATCTGGATGGAGGCATTGACCTGATGGACCTGGAGGACATCCGAAGACAGGGCCCTGAGACGCTGGAAGGAAACCCGACGGGTTTTTCAAGGTATGGCACAACGCATGTTTTGAATTACCTAACCAATGCCTACCTGGATTATACGACCTATATCGGAAATGACCATCACCTCTCGGCCGTAGCGGGATCATCGTACCAACATTCACTTTCCTCCTATACCTACCGTACAGCACGGGTCAACTCGATAGATGAACTTCAAGGCAAATCCGATTCAGATCCCGGCTTGTTTCATCCAGACGTACCTGGCGGTGGCTTTGCCTTTCTTTCCTATTTTGCCCGTATCAGCTATGCCTATGACCAAAAATACCTCCTGCAGCTCAGTGGCCGGGTGGATGGATCGTCCAAAGTGGGTACGAGCAACCGGTACGGATATTTTCCGGCCGTATCAGCCGGATGGAACCTTTCACAAGAATCCTTTTTGAGTGACGTTGCCTGGCTATCGGTTCTGAAAATAAAGGCCAGCTATGGCCAGGTGGGAAATACCCCTGATGATGATTTTATTTATCGCAGAAATTTTTACCCCGTCAATTATGGAACAGAACAAGGCATTCGATTGGCAAACCTGTCCAACAACCTCCTCAATTGGGAAACTACGACGCAGCTCGATGCAGGGATCGATTTTTCCTTGTTCAATGACCGGCTGAGTGGATCAGTCGGCTATTACAAAAAGAACACGGATGGCCTGCTCTTCCCTGTACCGGTATCGCGAACCAGCGGATTTGACTATGTATTGAAAAACAATGGATCAATGGAAAACAGCGGGATAGAAATTGACCTGACGACTGTCAATGTCCAAACCGCCAATTTATACTGGTCTACAAATTTCAACCTCGCAACCAATACCAACCTGGTCTCTGATATAGGCGGGCAAACCCTGATTTCGGGGGTCAATGCCTTTATCGAAAACCAGCCAACGGGTGTTTTTTATATGCCGGTATACCTCGGCGTGGATCCGCAGACAGGTGCTGCAAAATATGACAATGGAATAGGGGGATACACGACAGATTACACCATCGCCCTGCAAACGGGCCGGAAAGTAGTCGGCAATCCCAATCCCCGCCTGTTTGGCGGTATGGCCAATAGCCTTCAATACAAAAACCTGGAGTTGAACTTCATGTTTCAGTTTGTTGAGGGGGTAGACAAATACAACCAGACCGGTGAATACCTTGCCAACAGTGGCATTCAGCTCCTAAACCAGCGTGCCGATCAGGTAAACCGATGGTATGTGCCCGGAGATCAGGCCGAATTCCCGGTTTTTAATCCGACCCAGGAAAATACCTACCCCTCCACCCGATGGCTGGAAGACGGCAGTTTCATCCGCCTCAACAACTTCTCACTCAGTTATCGATTCCCGACTGATCAGCTTGCCAAACGTGGCCTCAGTAACCTGAGTGTGTACGTCGGTGGGCAAAACCTGGTCACATTCACCCGGTATACGGGCTATGACGCAGATGTCAACTACATCGACCCGGAAGGGGGCACGATCGGGGCCAACATCAGTCGGGGTATCGATGATTTCACTACCCCACAAGCACGTGTATTTACTACTGGTATCAAAATCGGATTTTAATTATGAAAAACATAGATAAAACTATTCTCGCATTTATCCTGCTCATCCTTTCGTCCTGCTCCGGCCTGCTGGATATTGAAGTCGAAGGCCAAATAAGCGGTGACGTACTGAAAGACACGCCTTCCATTGAGCAGGCCTTAATCGGAGCCTATTACAGTTTTGGAGGCATTTCCAATCAGGACGAAGGAGGCGAGCTCTTTGGTGGTGATTTTATGGTCATCCCCACTTTGCTGGCCCATGCCAATTCCCTGGAAATATTCTGGTCATCGGTACAAGCACCCCCATATGCTAATTTTCTGGACAAAAACATTCTCTCAACCAATTTACGGGTAGCCGCTAACTGGAAGCGTGCCTATGAAGTGATCAATATGGTCAACAGCATCCTGGCTAACATTGAGAAAGTAGACAATGCAACCGACAAGGCAAGGATACAAGGGGAGGCAATGGCCATGCGGGGTATTTTATATTTTGAAATGGTACGACTCTGGGCTCCTCAGTACGATGCCAATGGCATTATACCCACCAGCCACGAGGCAATACCATTGCTCACGTCACCCATCTTGGATGTGAATGAAATACAAACACCCACGTTAAGCACCATCGAACAGGTGTATAATCAGGCCGAAACAGATTTGACACAAGCCTCCACACTGCTGCTGCCATTTGGCAAAAACAGTACACGGCTGTCGTACTATGCGTGCCAGGCTTATTTGTCACGGTTATCGTTACAGAAAAATGATTATCCGGCCGCACTTGTTTATTCCGACAAGGTCATTTCCTCGGCTGAATTTGCATTGGCTGCTAGTCCTCAGGCAGCTTTTCACAATACAGCAAACAGTCCGGAAGATATATTTGCCATACAGCAGACCCTTGCCAACCACACAGGAGACCGGACCACCGGTACCGGAATTACCACGTTCTATTCTTCCCTTACCGAAAGCGGCCTTGGGGTATTTGCCGTATTAAAAAGCTCCCTTTCTTCTACTTCACTGATCAACAGTCCGCGGTTTAGTCAGCAGGATTTGCGGGCTTCCATCGATACGATGGTTACCAATAATGCTACCAGCACACAGATCACCACGGCATTTTACAGAAACCTGGCCAACAATTACAACGAACTCCTCTCTCCTGCCAAATATGTCAGGACAGACCATGTCTTACCCATTATCCGACTTGCCGAAATGTACCTGGTACGGGCTGAGGCAGAATATGAAACCAATGGGTTGAGCCAGAAGGCCCTTGATGACCTGAACCAGGTTCGTACACGGGCAGGCCTTACTCCCGTTTTATTGACTGATTTTACCAATCCTGCCCTGTTTTTTGACAGCCTGGCCATAGAACGTACACGGGAACTGCTATACGAAGGCCAACTATTACATGACCTCAAACGATGGGGTGGATATGTAGGCACCACATTTAACCCCGCCGATCCCTGGGACAACAAATTCATCCTGCCCCTACCACAGAGTGAACGGGATGCATGGCAAAGTGGCGGGTAGAGGTTAGCTGAATGCATAAAAAGAGGCGCCCCATCCTTTCAGGATGGGGCGCCTCTTTTATTATTCTAGTCTCTTGCTTTTTCTTACTCTTCAGCCTTCATCATACCATAATTCAGCATAAATGCATCATACAGTATTTTGAAATCCGGAACTTCCGGCGACATGCGCATGGCTTCCTGATATTTGGTAAATGCATCCAAAAACAGTCCGTTTTCCTCGAAAAATGAAGCGTAAATTAATTTACTGAGGGGCGAATCTTCACTTACTTCACTTTTCAATCCCTCATAATTACTAATCAGGTCTGCCCTGTCATCAGATGAAACTTTTTTCAGGCCAAATTTTTTGGATGAAAAACCCGCATCCCCTTTTTTGGATACCGTAACTAAATACAGCCCATTTTCTGTCTCCATTTCATCAAAGTTGAGATCGATGCTTGTAGCCGATGTCTCGTCCGTAAAAATCACGTCTTCGAATATATTCTGAACAGTCACCGTATAATCCGTTACATCCTTGGCAGGCTCCCATTCAATTATAGCTGAGTTGCCCAGAACGTCGACAGACATATCGGGAAGCAATACAATAATATCCGCATCGCCCACTGCCCTTGAAACAGCCCCTGTTGCGTTCATCCGTGATGATACACTGGTGGAACCATCTTCATTCATTTTGCTGGCAATGAACTGAGCATATTTACTGGCCACGCTCGTGTTTTTGGCAGCTACCTGCTTTTCCAGATCCGCCACTTTTTGCGAACCGGTAGCCCTTACTTCCAACGTCTTGCCAGAACTGTGCATAAGCCCGATATAAGCATCTGCACCTACGATCAATTCATCGCCAATATTAAGCGTTGCACCGGTTTTCAAAGGCAAACCCTGTGAGGTTCCTGCTTTTTTGATCTGGTTGGTTCCTTTATTGGCCAAAACCCTGAAAGTATATCCCTGCCCACTCACAGTCCCTACGGAAAGAAGTAGTAGAAAAACAAAAATAAAGAAATGCGATTTTTTCATATTTATTCCGCGTTTGTGGTTTATTTCAATACAAAGATTATAATTTATCCGGTTTAAATAGTGATTTACGACCGGCTTTTGTAAATACGTTCTTTACAACACCATGAAAGACCTCCAGTGAATCCCCTGCCAGGGCAATAGCAACCATGGCCACTGTCAAATCCATTTTGTAATTAAATTTATTAAAAACTACAATCATCAGGGTAAACAACAATCCTAACTCAATCAGCTGAAACACTTTGGTAATCCCATCATACCATTTGGGCAGCCGCTTATAAATAATGGTAAACAACAGTACATTTAACAAGCAAAGCAACACCGCTACTATCAGTCCCTGCCGGTGTGTCATGTAATCTACATAATCCCGATTCAGGATCATCGAAACCACATTGGCATGAAGCACACCGCCAAACATATCCGGTAATGTTCGCCCCACGTACCTGGCATTAAGTGGTGTAATAAATTTATCTTCCAACGACTTCTGATCGCCCAACATCTCTCCCAGGTAACAAAACAGCACGATTTTTCCTTCAATTAATTCGGGTGTAAATGTTTCCTGAAACACATCCATCCAGTCCAAAGCAGAATAAACAGTACCAAATTCCGTGGCCCCATAATCCAAAACATTGCCCTTAAAATTGATCAGTTCTTCCTCTACCCCCCTGGCCAGAAAATCTTCTGCTGCTGCACTGTCCAAATAGCTTGCCAGTTTTACCGAAAAAGCCACCTGACGTTCACCATTCACTTCCCATTGTGGCCACATGCTACGACAAAACTTCAAATCCCCCTGTTCCTTGGCATCGGTGGGCAGGGACGCAAAAGCGGGCTCGGAAAATTGAGAAAACAACGGCCATGAATAATGAACCGAATCAACTATGTCTGTCTCCGGGTTTGAGATTAATTTTGTGACCAATACCAGATTCTCTACACCGGCCATCGCTTCTGCCAACATCATGTCGCCCAGGGTATCCTCTTTTGGAAAATTAAAAAAAGAGTCAATTCCGATCACTGCCGGGTTATACTGGCTGATAATGCTCAGCATGACCGCAATGTCCCTCCGTGGCAGATCACCCATATTGACCAGTACGATCCGTTCATCAGCTGGCGGATCTTCCCGGAGTTGGGAAAACACAATATCGGTCATTTGCATTTCACCCAGTGCCTCGCCTATCGGATCGAATACATCAAAAATCCTAAACGCCGTTACAGAGGCGAATAACCCCATCAATCCGAAAATAAACAGGGTACCAAGAATAACGTCTAACCAAAGTTTTCTAAACATTCTATTAGATTTAGCAGGTGATAAAAAAGGCTTTAATTTACCTGCAAGAATTCGTTAATGTGGTACGAAATACTATCAAAGTTATTAAAATATAATTTTTTATTAAAATAAATCAATTTTTATTTTACCAAAATAGATTTATGAGTGGCACGAATAGTTCAAACGCTGATCTGAAAAAACTGGCCCAATCGGTATTGGAAGGCGACCGATGGGCGTTGGGGCGTGCCATTACCTTGATCGAAAGTAAAAAATCTGAACACCGTCAATTGGCTTCCGTCCTGCTCGAAATGCTCCTGCCAGCCACTGGCAACAGTACCCGAATAGGGGTAACGGGTGTTCCGGGAGCTGGCAAAAGTACGTTCATTGATGTACTGGGCACATACCTCACATCTGTAGGCAAAAAACCTGCCGTCCTCACCATCGACCCGTCCAGTGCCAGAAGCAAGGGGAGCATCCTGGGCGACAAAACAAGAATGGAACAACTCGCCCGTGACACCCGGGCCTTTATCCGGCCCAGTCCGGCAGGCACGCAGCTGGGCGGTGTAGCCCAACATACCAGGGAAACCATCCTCCTGTGTGAGGCTGCCGGATTTGATGTGGTGATCATCGAAACCGTAGGGGTAGGCCAATCGGAAACTTTCGTGCGCGAAATGGTCGATTTTTTTCTCCTTCTGCTGATTCCCGGAGGGGGTGACGAGCTACAGGGCATCAAACGCGGCATCATGGAAATGGCCGATATGGTACTGATCAACAAAAGCGATGGCGACTACCTGCAAAAAGGCAGGGAAGCACGCCATAATTACCAACAGGCCCTGCACTTATTCCCTCCTCATCCCGGCCAGTGGACAGTCCCGGTCGAAACCGTATCGGCAATTGAAAAAACAGGCATTGAAGCTGCCTGGGACAAAATAGAGACGTTTGTGCAAACAACACGCAAGAACGGGTACTTTGATGTACAGCGCAAACAACAAAACCTACAGGGCTTCCGGGATACCCTGCGGCGGGAACTGGAGCTGGAATTTTATGCCCGTCCCTCTGTGAAATCAAAACGAAACGAAACCGAAGCACTGATATCCTCCGGCCAGATCTCTGTCAGAAAGGGGATTGAGCGATTGATGGAGGAATAAATAATCGGATATTTTCACTTGTTGACCCTGCATATTGAAATTTTCATTTTACAGGATAATATCAAAATCTTAGCTTACGACTTACCCATCAAATTGAAATCAAAAGACTGGATTTCAAAACATTAACAGATTGAATGACCCGATTATCGGTTGTTGATATTGTGGGAGCCAGACAGGTAGGTAATACAACACTCGCAAAAGCTTTTCGAAATAAGCATGCCATCTGCCTTGATCTTGAATCCAACCTTGCTATTGGCGTATTATCCTAACCTGGTCTGTTTCGAAGACAAAACAACGACAAACTATGATAGAATTGAATTAATGTTTACGTTACCCAGTTACATTTTTATTTGCTATAAGAGAGTTATACTACAAATTTCTATTGGATAATATGCCAGAATCCTTCTTCGAAGAGAATTAACTAATAGTTAATTACACAGAATTTAACGCAAGAACTGAACGTACATTCGGCAACCAGTACCCTACTGTATCTATTGAAGATATTTGTTTATCCAGTGCTTACTTATGCTTTTTAGAAATGGATATAAAAGCAAACAATACGTGTACTAAATCCCTGGTGCGTAGGATGTTGCTATATTTATCATGAAAAAATTGTATATCTTGGTGAAATGTTTTGCCTCTTAGTTGCTTATGGCCATGCTTGCAACAGTTATCCAGATAATTCAGAACATGATTGCCAACCAAACTACCCATGCCCAATAGGGTCGTAAAAGTATCTAAATTACGTCCAGCTATGAAAACCATTCGTTTTTTTATCATCATTACGGCAATTGCTGTCGCATGTGAAACTGATATTGAAAGAGTCAGTTTAGGGAAAGATACAGAAGAAGCTATACATCAATTCTCGGAATCATACTATTTTAAAGAAATAAGAATATTCCTAACCAAAGAGCATTCTAATCACCCAAATACGCTCATTATTGATTGTATTCAGACGGATAAATCACCCAAACTCGATCAATTACATTATTTAATTGGAAAAGGCATTTATCAGTCTCTTGGTGTAGAGATGCAACAAAAAATTCTGGATATAAATGTCCAGCTTTCAGTAAAAGACAACAAATTCCTGATGAGTAGTGGAAAGTCACACGTAATGAGCTTCAAGGTTAAGAACGGGAAGCTAATCCCCGTTTATATCAATTCGTCATATTGAATTTTCCCCGCCATCAGAGTCCTTTGAACGGGACGATGAATCTCTATAGGAATTTGTCACCTTAGGCACTCGCCACCTTTCCGGACTAGCCGGAAAGGTGACAATGCAGAGTAATTGTAAGATATTTGTTATGCAAATGTCACATTTCACATAACCTCAATGTGACATTTCTGATCCGTTACTTTTTAGCGAAACAAAAACCCGTTCGGCCCCCTTCCAACCGTGTATTTTTCACGAAAAGTACCATCAGGCTGGTAGGTATATACTTCCCCCGCTGCCTGAAAACCCTTGGCATCGGCGAGGTAAAGGGTTCCCGCCACATCCGTTCCAATACCATAAAAACCTGTAGCTGAAGTCTCCTCAAACAACAAATCGGGGGCATTGGCCGTCTTCAGAAATGCATAGACGGATTTGCCCGTATAAAAATATAAGAAAGCCTGATCGGCCGAAGCGGCCAGCTTCCCGGCTACGTTCATACCCAAGGCTACTGTAGTCATGATTTCATACGTCTGGGGATTGATTTTAACGATCTTGCCATCCAGAGCAGGATTCCAGTTGGCATCATACCCACCTGCACAAATCAGCCACACAGACCCGTCCGTATCTGCCACCATCTGGCCAGGGCCATTGCCAACGGTAAACGTGGTATCTACTGACTCAGTGGCCAGGTCAATGACGGATAGCGTAGCCGAAAAATTATTGGAAACGAACAGCTTTTCGCCGGAAATAAGCAATTGCTCTGCTCCAAAATCGGTGGTGATGCGGTTACTGATTTCACCTGTCTGCAGGTCGAAAACAGTCACACGGCCCGGATCTGCAAAACTAACCCACTCCGACAGATAGCCTTTGGCCCCCTGATGAACCAAATAACGAGGCAGTGCAGCATCGACAATGGAATAGCGGCTTTCGAACGTATTGATGTCGACGGCCTCTACGCGGTTGCTGTTGTTTACCACTACAAATCCCATTTGGTCAGCTACATACATCGACTGAACCACATCTCCCAACAGGGCTCCGTTATTGGCCTGAGAAAATATGGATTGCGTGACTTCCCCGTTTGGGTTGATAAATGAAACCGAGCCATCACCCGACCCGAAGTTTCCTTCATTTACCACAAATACACCCCTGTCAAATTTGCCTGCCGGTACTAGTTCGGTGTTTTTGTCGCAAGATGTCAGCCAGACAGCTGTGACAATTAGAAAATAAAATGAAAATCGTTTCATATGCTATAGTTTGATTAAAAATTCTACTTGAAAGCTGATGCCCGGCATGGCATGATTGGCCATGATTTCATACCGGGCATTGGTCAGGTTTCGGCTCCAGACGCTTGCCTTCACCGATCGCTTGTCCATCCTGAAAAGCCAGCTGGCCCCTGCATCGATCA
>JAOUOM010000379.1 GCA_029880385.1 Cyclobacteriaceae bacterium
ATCCGGGATGTATTTGTTGCCGACAGCCGCGTATAGCCCTGTGTTGGTGAGGATTCGGATGCCGGTGGCTTCTGAAAATCGGCGAAGCAACGCCACATCCCGGCCCAGGAAATTGGGTGTGGCATCCACGAGGTAACCCACATGGAAAAGCGTCAAGGAATCCAGGTAGGGCTTCATCGTATGGAAAACCAAATCGTCATTCCACCGGTCAGGCGTTATCGAATCCGCCCCGACAAAGTCCACCAGCAGGTGCTCATGTGTAAGCCAGGTATCGGATGTAGTTGGACTGACGGGCCCGGTCACGGTCTGGATGACCGGCTCATTTGTGGGTACCGTGCACGACAGGACGACAAGAAGAAGGGCAAATGTTCGCATGGTAACGGGTCATTTTGTCTGAATTTAAAAAAGATCGGTGAGACACGGCACCATTGTTTGAATAAAAGCACGCAATCTAGTATTGCTGCATCCCTTCATACGGCCTGAAGTCCCCTATGAACGTGGTAATATTTCAAAACAAGCCCCGGGGAGTTCGGCCTAGATCATGGGTAGCAGTTCGTCAAGGTATTCACGGTCATTGGCCAATCGTGGTACCTTGTGTTGGCCACCGAGTTTGCCCCGTTTTTTCATCCAATCGTGAAAGGTCCCTCTGGGGGCCACGTGCACCCTGGGAGCCACCAGCGCCAGATCGCGATGGCGTTTGGCATCATAATCCGAGTTGATTTCACGAAGTTTTTCATCCAGAATGAGGGCAAAACGATCCAGATCGTCTGGTTCGCGGATAAACTCAATGATCCAATCATGCCCGCCTTTGGTGCCATCACCGAGGTAGCAGGGGCCTGCTGTAAAATTGTCAATCTCGGCATGGGTTCTCTGGCAGGCGATCGTAATGGCCGCTTCTGCATTTTCGATCATAAGCTCTTCGCCAAAGGCATTGATAAAATGCCGGGTACGTCCGGCAACTCGGATGCGAAAAGGCTGTGTAGAGGTAATTTTGACGGTATCGCCAATTTTGTATCGCCACAGGCCTGCGTTGGTGGTGATGACAAGGGCATAGATCTGACCTACTTCTACCTGATCGAGGGTGAGCACCCGCGGCTCCGGGCTATCGAGTTCAGAGAGGGGAATAAATTCATAAAATATGCCATAATCGAGCATGAGGAGCAAGTCGCTGGATCCGGTCTGATCCTGGATTCCAAAAATGCCTTCGGAAGCATTGTAGGTTTCCATATATCGCATTTTTTCGCTGGGTATCAGTCGCTGGAAGAGGTTCCGATAAGGTCCAAATGCTACGGCACCATGAAAAAACACTTCAAGGTTTGGCCAGATATCCAGAAGGTTCTGCTTGTTGTGGTCACGCAGGAGTTTTTCGATGAGTACGATGGTCCAGGTAGGTACACCGGAGATACTGGTTACGTTTTCATTGTAACAAGCTTCGGCCATTTTTTCAATTTTAGATTCCCACTCATCCATGAGCGCAATATCGATAGCAGGTGTTCGGGCCATCTGGGCCCACCAGGGCAGATTGGAAATAAGGATAGCCGATACATCGCCCGAAAACGTACGGGCACTGGTATCCAATTGATTTACCTGCTGGCTACCCCCTATGACAAGGCCTTTTCCGGTATACATGCGGGTATCGGGATAGTTATTGACATACATGGCAAGCATGTCTTTGCCCCCTTTGAAATGGCAATCTTCGAGGGCTTCTGCCGACACGGGTATGTATTTGCTCCGTGCATTCGTGGTGCCTGACGACTTGGCAAACCATTTAATTTCGGTAGGCCAGAGCACATTCTGTTCCCCCCGCAACATGCGCTCGATGTAGGGGTAAAGGGATTCGTAATTGACGATGGGTACACGTTCCTGAAATTCCCGAAGGTTATGGATGCTTTCAAAACCATATGTTTTGCCGTAAGCCGTCCGGGCGGCCTTTCGGAGGAGGCCATCCAGTATTTCCTGTTGAACTTCGTGCGGATATTGCTGAAAAAGGCTGATCTGGTGAATCCGCTTTTTCATGACCCAGGTAAATATGGAATTAATGATCTCCAATTAAATCTTGCGTTTTAATTCGAAGTGTTTACCCAGGTATACCCGACGTACCTGTTCATCGGCAGCCAGTTCTTCAGCTGTTCCTGCTTTGAGGAGCTTTCCTTCAAACATCAGGTAGGCCCTGTCAGTGATCGAGAGTGTTTCGTTTACGTTGTGGTCGGTAATAAGGATGCCGATATTTTTCTGTTTTAGTTTGGCCACGATGGATTGGATTTCTTCCACAGCAATGGGGTCTACACCAGCAAATGGCTCGTCTAACAATACAAAATGCGGATCTACGGCAAGTGCACGAGCAATTTCCGTCCGTCTTCGTTCCCCTCCCGAGAGCACCATGCCAAGGTTTTTGCGAACATGGGTAAGGCTGAATTCTTCGAGCAGCGATTCCATTTTTTCTTTTTGGGCGGCCCGATCCAGTGACGACATTTCCAGCACGGCCATGATGTTGTCTTCGACCGAAAGTTTTCGAAATACAGACGCTTCCTGGGCCAGGTATCCTATGCCGAGCTTTGCGCGCTGGTACATGGGAAGTGCCGTGATGTCCTGATTGTCGAGGTAAATATGGCCGTCATTTGGCTTGATAAGCCCTACGATCATATAAAACGAAGTTGTTTTACCCGCACCATTAGGCCCCAACAACCCGACAATTTCTCCCTGGTTGACGGAAACTGAAATGTGGCTTACCACGGTACGTTTTTTATATTTTTTGACTAACTGTTCTGCTCTGAGTTCCATAGGCTTTATGCCCTGCAAATTAGTGATAGAATTTTATATCCTTTAGCGTGAGTTGGAGGGATTTATTGCCCATGTATTCATTTTCGTCGATATGGTAGGCAATCCGAAATGGGGTAACCGTATCAATCCGGGGGGCAAGATGGGCCATTCCAAAGGCAATGGCCTCAAAAGAGGGGCCTCCTTTTTGGTGAAGTGTCATTTTGAGGTGTTCTTCTTTCAGTATTTTCGGTGCGTATTTACAATATACATTTTCACTTTCAAAAATGGGTTGTTGGTTATGTGGGCCAAACGGAGCCATTTGTTTCAGTATATTGAACGACTTGTATTGAACAAAATCAAAATCAACCGTAAGGTCAATTTCCAGTACCGGCAAGAGTTGCGACTGGGTAATAGACTGGCTGACGACTTCTTCAAATTTCCGTTTGAAAGGCTCTACATTTTCAAGTGGCAGTGTAAGCCCGGCCGCATGGGTATGTCCCCCAAACTGTTCGATAAGGTCGCTGCATGCCGAAATAGCTTCATAGATATCAAAACCCTCTACCGACCGGGCGGAACCGGTAGCTTTCTGATTGGATTCTGTCAGGATAATGGTAGGCCGGTAATAGTGTTCGGTACAGCGTGAAGCCACTATGCCAACAATCCCTTTGTGCCAGTCCTTGTGAAACAACACCGTTGTTTTGGCTTCACGCAGGCTGGGGTTTTCCTCTATCATGGCAAGGGCTTCCCGTGTTATTGACTGATCGAACGTTCGTCGCTCGGCATTGGTCTTGTTGAGCCGG
>JAOUOM010000380.1 GCA_029880385.1 Cyclobacteriaceae bacterium
ATAAAATTGAATTGATTTTTTTCATTTCTTTATTCGTGATTAGCTGGATGAAATATAAAATTAATAATCCTGTTGTATTTACAATTCCTGTTTTGACAAACGGGGGAAAATGAGATCAGTTGGTATTAACTCCATCTTTTTAAGGCTCATTTTTTCTTTTTTTGTCCGACCAATTGTTTATACACAGATTTTATGCCAAAAATAAGCATATATAACTAATTTTAGAAAAAATGTAACTATATAAAAAAAGCGACTAAACTTAGTCGCTTTTTTACTGGTACGGGTATGAAATTAGTCTTTGACTACTTTATTTCCTGTAGCCATCCAATTGCTGATTCCTCCCTGAAGGTCATATACCTGCTCAAATCCCATTGATTTCAGGGTTTGGCTAGCCCTTGAACTTCGTCCACCGGAAGCACAATAAACCAGTACTGGTTTTGTTTTATCTAGTTTTGCCAGCTTTTCTGAAAATGAAGGACTGTTGATGTCGATTTGAGCAGCTCCCTGCAAGTGACCGGATTGATATTCCTGATCGGTACGGACATCCACCAACTGAACGTCTTGTTGCATCAGTTGAGAAAACTCTGCAGGTGTTACTCTTTTGAGTTCGGATTTTTGCGCATTGGTTGTCGTACAGCCCACAAATACGAATAGGGCCATGACAAAAAGGATAGTGATTTGTTTTTTCATAAGAAAAGGCTTTGTTCCATTTAGATAGACAAATGTAACAAAGCCTTGTGCTACCAGTATGTAACCTGTGTTACCTATTTAGTTAATGGACCAGAAATTTGGCCCTCTCAGCAATTCATCCAGGTTGCCCTTTCCAAGTTTGGTGGTTGCTTCTTCGATTTGTGCTTCCATGGCTTTTTCATACGTAAACCTTTCTTCACGGTAGAAAACACCAAATGGTCTTGGCAGGTCGTCGTGATGATGTTCGTGATTGAAAAATTGTGTCAGGATGGAAGCTTTGATCTTGTCCGTAGGATCATGAACCCAGAGGTCATCTTCGGTAAAGCCGTTTCCAAGCTCTACTTTTCTGGGGGTAAACCCGTGCAGGATAATACCTTTTTCATTGTTGTCCCCAAATATCAGCGGCTTGCCTTCTTCCAGGTACAATGCATTGTCCCCTTTGGTTTCTTTGTCGGTGTATATACTGAAATTATCGTTATTGAAAACATTACAATTCTGATATATTTCGACAAAGCTTGCACCCTGATGGTTGTGAGCTGCTTCCAATACCATTCGCAGGTGTTTGGGGTTTCGGTCAAGGGCACGTGCCACAAACGTTGATTCGGCACCCAATGCCAATGCCAAAGGATTAAATGGATAATCAACCGTACCGTATGGCGAAGTTTTGGATATTTTACCTTTGGGTGAAGTAGGGGAATATTGGCCTTTTGTCAATCCATAAATTTCATTATTGAACAGTAAGATGTTTACATTGAAATTCCTGCGAAGCAAATGGATAAAATGGTTTCCTCCAATGGCCAATGCATCACCATCTCCCGTCACGATCCATACGTCCAGGTCAGGGCGGGCAGCCTTAAGGCCGCTCGCGATAGCTGTCGCTCGTCCATGAATGCCATGCATTCCGTAGGTTGCCATATAGTAAGGATAGCGTGAAGAGCACCCAATACCCGAAATAAACACGATGTTTTCCCGGGGCACACCCAGGTCAGGCAGGATGGATTGTACTTGTTTCAGGATGGAGTAGTCTCCACACCCCGGGCACCAGCGGATGTTTTGGTCTGAGGCAAAATCCTTTGGACTCAGCGTGGCGATGCCGTTTGTGATTGTATTAGGAGTAGACATGGTTAATTTCGTTTAGAATGGCTTCTTTAATTTCTGTAATGGCAAAGGGGAGACCTTTTACTTTCAGTATACTTTTGGTTTCGATCAGGAAAGTATCCCGTATCAATTTCACAAGTTGCCCATTGTTCATTTCAGGTATCAAAATCGTTGGAAATTTGGACAGCAGATCACCCAGGTTTTTGGGAAATGGCTGAATGTAGCGCAAATGAACGTGTGCGACCGAAACTCCTTCATCGCGGAGTTCTTTTACGGCTGTTTCAATGGCACCAAAGGTGGAGCCCCATCCCAAAACGAGGACTTCATCGTCAATAGTACCTCTTTGGATGACTTGGTCGGGAATGTGGTTTGCAATGCGGGCTACTTTTTCGGCACGGATTTCTACCATTTTGGCATGATTGTCCGGGTCGTACGAAACATTACCTGTTTCCAGTTCCTTTTCCAGTCCACCGATACGGTGTTCATATCCTTTGGTGCCGGCGGGTGCCCATGTCCTTACCAAGTCTTCGTTGCGGTGGTAGGGCAGGTATCTGCCTTCATTTTCTCCCACTACAAACGGAGGGTGGATTTCGGGTAGTTCATTACTGGCAGGGAATGACCATGGCTCGGCACCATTGGCAATGTAGCCATCGGAAAGGATTATGACGGGTGTCATATGTTCCAGTGCAATGCGGCAGCCTTCATAGACGGTCTGGAACGCATCTCTTGGCGATGAAACAGACAGGACGGGAAGGGGGGCCTCACCGTTGCGGCCGTAAACTGCCTGTAGCAAGTCGGATTGCTCCGTTTTGGTAGGCAGTCCGGTTGATGGGCCACCCCGCTGCACATTGATAATCACCATGGGTAGTTCCATCATAATACCCAGCCCGATGGCCTCTGTTTTTAGGGCCATTCCAGGTCCTGAGGTAGCCGTAGCAGACAGGCTTCCGCCAAATGCAGCCCCGATAATGGAACATGCCGCAGCGATTTCATCTTCGGCCTGGAAGGTTTTTACCCCGAAATGTTTGTGTTTTGATAGCTCCTGTAAAATTTCGGAAGCAGGTGTGATCGGGTAGCTGCCATAAAACAAATCCAAATTGTTTCGTTTTGCTGCTGCCGTCAGGGCAATCGCAATGGCCTGGTTACCATTTATGTTTCGATAGTTGCCTTTTGCCAGCTTGGCGGGTTTTATTTGAAACCGGGTGGTAAAGGTCTCACTGGTATCTCCATAGTAGTAACCGGTACGGAGTGCTGTTATGTTGGCCTCTGCCAGTTCGGGCTTGTTTTTGAATTTTTCTTTTAAAAACTTGACGGTATTGTCTGGCTTTTGGCTGAACATCCAATAGATAAAGCCGAGGATAAACATGTTTTTGGACCGGTCGATATCTTTCATGCTGAGCCCCGAATCTTTCAGTGCTTCCCTGGTCAGTTTGCTAATATCAATGGTGTGGAGTTCGTATCCATCCAGGCTATGGTCGGTCAACGGATTTTCCTCATCAATGTAATTGGCCAATTTTAGGTTTTTCTGGTCAAAACCTGCCGAGTTGGCAATGATAATGCCTCCCTTTTTCAGGTTTGACAGGTTTACTTTAAGTGCTGCTGCGTTCATGGCCACCAGTACGTCGTAGCTGTCACCCGGGGTGAATACTTCAACGCTTCCAAATTTGAGCTGGAATCCCGAAACCCCTGAGAGGGTTCCTTGTGGGGCGCGGATGTCTGCGGGATAATTGGGGAAAGTACTGATATCGTGTCCATGT
>JAOUOM010000381.1 GCA_029880385.1 Cyclobacteriaceae bacterium
ATCATTAGTCCCAACGCTCCCATTGCCGAAAAAACCAACAGCCCTGCCTTCCCGCCAGCCACAGGACTACCCCAGGCAGAGGATTCGGAAATCTCTTCTTCGTCAGGTGAACCTGCCGCTTTTCAGGTAAACACAAAAGAAACCGAACAAAAACCAGCCAAAAGCAAACCCGCAATCACCACCAATTTTGAGGAGGATGAGGAAGAGGAAGAGGATATCCTGAACAATCGTTTTGAGCCGGCGGGGAAAAGCCTGGCCAATGTTCATGAAGAAAAAGGCGTTGATAACATCCTGGAAGCAATATCCATCAATCACCGCTACATGTTTTTGCAAGAACTCTTTGATGGTGAAGAGGATCGTTTTCGCAAAGCCATGGAAAAAGTTGACAACTGCAACTCCTTTGATGAGGCGGTGGAATATCTCGTCCAAAACTATTCCAAGGATTATTTCTGGGATATGAATTCCGATGAAGTAAAAGAGCTCCTGAAGGTTGTTTTTCGCAGGTTTAGAAAATAAGGCACCCCGTCTGACGGGCAAATCACACTAACAAACGTCAGCCAATAGCTATCGCTTTTCTTTTTATCTTTGATTAGGCTAAAATCCTTTTCAAATGTCCGGTCTACCGCCCCACACCGCCGTTCCTTTCTCAAATGAGAGGCAGCAAATCGTCGATTTTCTTAAAATTGGAAAATCAAAACACACTGCGTATGGCATTGTTGAACTCGATATAACTGGTGTACGTGATCAGTTGCGCAGGCATGGCCGTACCCATGGACAGCCCCTGTCGCTCACATCCTATCTGATTTATTGCTTTGTGCAGGCCGTAGCTGCCGACAAAAAAATGCAGGCCTACCGTCATGGAAAAAAACTGATCTATTTTGATGATGTGGATGTCGCTACCATGGTAGAACGTCACATTGAAGGTGAGCGTACGCCTGTTAGCTATATCTTGCGGGCCGCCCAAAATAAATCTATCTATGAAATTTCGCACGAAATAAAAGAGGCCAAACTGCATGACTCCACGGCGCTGATCGATAGTGAAGAAATGATCAACAAAAAATGGCTGTATGACACGATTCGCCGCACAGGTTTTCTTCGACGTTGGTTCCTGCGTAGGATGGCCCAAAATCCATTCCTGAAAAAGAAAATCAATGGCACCATCGGTTTTTCGTCCATGGGGATGTTTAGTAGCGACAATGCCGGATGGATTGTCCCCATTACCCCGCATACCTTGACCGCCATGGTCGGCGGCATTCGCCATATCCCATCACTGCGCAACGGGGTATTAGTAGATCGGGAATGGATCAGTATTACCATTGCCATGGATCATGACATACTCGACGGGGCACCTACTGCACGATTTATCGAACGTTACCGCAAATTACTCATCGGTGGTTTGCCTGAACCAGCCGAAGTAGTCTCAACCTGACCACACCCCATGCTGTACAGATGATTTTCTGCTTTTGATGTCTCCGCCGGATGGATTCCGGCTTCGGCTCATAGTATAATGTAGATTTCTTTGCTAGGTTTGTGTGTGTTGCTGAACTTCACTTTGGCAAAACTGGTTTCATTCCAAACAAATGATAGATTCATGAATTCAACCCTCCTTTCTTTTCCTGACACAGCCCGCTTGTGGGTATACCAGGCAGATCGACGACTCACAAAAGAAGAAACTGAATTTGTAAATGAAAATGCGGCGAAATTTTGTCTTTCCTGGTCAGCGCATGGACAGGCCCTACAGGCAACGTTTCAGCTGGAATACGACCAGTTTCTGGTTTTAATGGTCGATGAACGTCAGGCAGAAGCCAGCGGATGCAGCATTGATGCCAGCGTTTCCTTTATCCGGGCACTTGAAAATAAATTGGGGCTCACCCTGCTCGATCGTGGAAACGTAGCCTACCTGCAGGATAACGAGGTGAAAATGATTGGATTTTCGCAGGTAAAACCATCCATTCAACAAGGAAAAATAACGGCGGATACAAAGATTTTTAATAATTCTGTGTCTACCTATGGGGATTGGAAAAACCAATGGCTTCAGCCAGCCGGGCAATCCTGGATGAAAAGGTTTTTTTAAGGGGTTTCCGGTAGCCGGCTGTTGTGCAACCGGTACCTTACCATTAGGGCTATTTATACTTGCTGCAATGAAAAAAATTTTTATTTGTTCGATACTACTTGGATTGTTGGGTTGCAGTGGCCTTGACAAAACCATGCAATTAGGTGATTATAACAAGATCATTAACCGCTATTCTGGTAGTATCAATAAAAATGACCCGGAACTCAATTTCACCGTTGCAGAAGCCTATAGGAAATCAAACCGCATCCAGGAAGCCGTTCCGTTTTATAAGTCTGCTCTCGATCATTCCTACGACGAAAAATACCTCGCGTATTATTACGCACGGTCGTTAAAAGCCAACAAACAATATGATGAGGCCAGAAACGTACTTCAGATTCATTTGGAAAAAACAAATGAGACAGACGTAAAAAAAATCATGGCCAATGAAATTCAAAACCTGAGTAGCATCGAAGACCTGAAAAAAAAGGAAACCTATTTTCGTGAAAAAAACCTGGATGCCATCAATACTCCCTTCACCGAATTCGGGCCTGTATACAACAATGGCTTTTTGTATTTCACCTCAAACCGTGAGGCGAGCAAAATCTACAAAGCAACAGGAACCCCTTTTCTGGATATCTACCGCGTGCCCACCAAAGGGGCAAACGTCAACCTGAGTTTGCTGGAAATGCTGGATCCCGTCATCAATTCACCGGATATCAATGAAGGTTCGGTCGCATTTTCAGCCGACGGACTCTCCCTTATCTATGCCAAAGGAAATAACGGAAAAGCTACCGGGAACAAGGAAGTAAACCTTTATTTCACACGCTATCGCAATGGGCAATGGCTCGAACCCAGGCCCATTTCCGTAAATGACCCGGAATCTTGGGATAGTACACCTTCGATGAGCCCCGACGGACAGACCCTGTATTTTTCTTCCAACCGACCTGGCGGATTTGGCGGGACCGACCTCTACAGTGCTAAACTCAACCGAAGAGGGCGCTGGGTAGACATCCGAAATCTCGGCCCCGAAATCAATACGCCCGGCGATGAAATGTTCCCCTTTATTTCCGCAGACGGTAGCTTGTTTTTTGCGTCCGATGGCCATCCCGGCCTGGGCAAACTCGACATCTTCCGCGCGTCCCGCACCAGTGGCCTTGCGCAAATAGAAAACCTGGGCATGCCCATGAATTCCGAGGCCGATGATTTTGGCTATTTCGAATTTGACCTTACCCGTGGCTTTTTTTCCTCCAATCGAAAAGAAGGAAATGGGGACGATGATATCTATACCTTCATCAATGACGACCCCAACCTCAAAATTGTCAATTATTACCTGGCCGGTAGCACTGTCACCGAAAATGATGGCGGGGAGGAAATTATCGTGTCCAATTCAAAAGTAACCCTCGTGAGCCGTGACGGCACGGTACTCGATGAGACCTATACACGGGAAGACGGACAGTTTCGTTTCCGTGTATATACCGAAGAA
>JAOUOM010000382.1 GCA_029880385.1 Cyclobacteriaceae bacterium
TTACAATATCTGACACTTCTTCTTTTATGCTGTAAAAAACCCATTGATCCTGCTTCCGGATATTTAACAATCCCGAATTTTTTAAGTACGAGATATGACGGGATGTTTTCGTCTGAGTAAAATCAAGGATAGACTCCAGATCGGTAATTGTAAGCTCTTTATATTGGAAAAGAAGGTGAATAATCCGTGCCCTGCTTTCTTCGGAAAAGGCCTTAAATATCTGAGTTCCGATCGTTAGACTAAAATTCTTGAGTCTCACACCTTATATTTGTTGTTATTGTGGAAATAAGTCTTTTGTTTTCCCTTGTTTTAAAAACGTAATGGTAGACAAAAATAAAGGATTGGTAGTAAGAAAATTTGTATTTGTACTGTTTTGGATGATGGTACAGGTACTGATGGCTCAGGAAGGAGAACGCAAAGTAATCCAGTTTACGGGTGTTGTTTTTATTTCTGATAGCTCCATGGTTGTGCCGGGGGTACATGTCTATGTGCCAAAAGGCGGACGAGGTACAACGACCAATCCGTATGGTTTTTTTTCAATGCCCGTACTGGAAGGGGATAGTGTGATTTTCAGTGCTGTCAGCCTCGAACGATTGCATTACATTGTACCAAAGCATGATGCAGATAACAGCCTGAAACTGCTCGTGTATATGAAAGAGGATATTACCTACCTGGAAGAAGTGGAAATTTTCCCGTATCCTTCTGAAGCCACATTCAAAGCGGCTGTCCTGGCATCCGAATTGCCCAACCAAAAAGATTTGGATGCACTAAATGAATGGCTAAACCCCGTAAGCCTCCAGCAAATGTCCCGGGACCTGCCCAACAGTGCCTATTGGAATTCACGTTATTTTATGCAGGAACAAATGGATGCCCAGATGTACAGGGGGCAGCTCCGGCCAAACCCCCTGCTCAACCCATTTGCCTGGGCCTCCTTTATCCGTTCACTTAAGAACAGCCGTTAGCCAGCCTGCTCTTTTTGCAGTTGATCGGCAATTTCGGCGACTTTGTTCCATACCCGAAACGTATTTTCAAAGCATAGTTTGGCAATGTCATCCGCTGAATAGCCCCTGCGTAATAGTTCCGCAATCAGGTTGGGGTACATGCTGACATCCTTGAGCCCTTTTGGCAGACTGTCGCCCACACCGTCAAAATCACTTCCAAGACCGACATGGCTGATCCCTACCAGTTTGACCACATGGTCTATATGGTCGGCTACTATCTGTATATCGGCAAACGCGTCTACCTGTTCTGCATAGACTTTGGCATACTCCATGTAAGCCGTGTCTTCCCGGCTCAGGCCATTTTCAGCCGCCCAGTTGGTAAGGTGCTCCCTCATGGCATCACGCTTGTCCTGTATGTCTTTTGACAAGAAGGTAGAACCAAAATTGATGTGAATAACGCCTTCATTTTCCGCCAAAGCCCTGATCAGGTCATCCGGCATGTTGCGCTCCCATCCCGGAGTAAAATTACGACAGGATGAATGTGACGCAATGACAGGGGCACGGGAAATCCTGATCGCATCAAATGCCGCACTGTCGGTAATGTGGGAAATATCGACCATTATACCCCATTTGTTCATTTCTTTGACCACTTCCTCTCCAAACGGGCTTAGTCCGTTCCAGGTATAGGTAGTATCATAGGACGAATCACAGATTTGATTGTCCCTGGCGTGTGTCAGGGTGATGTATCGGATACCCCGGTCAGCAAAATATTTTACGTTCGACAAGTCATGACCAATCGGAGCCCCATTTTCCATCCCCATGGGCAGGGAAATCAATCCCTTTTCAAAATTGCGTTGTATATCAGCAGGAGAATATGCCATGGCAAACTGTGTGGGAAAAGCGACAGGCACCCGTAACATCATATCGATAAGCGAATCTGCAAATTCCTTTGCCCCTCCTGTTTCCTGATAGGTGGAAGGCACATAAATAGACATAAAAGGAGCATCCAATCCTCCCTTTTTTGCTTTGGGAAAATCAAAGTTCCCACTGGTTTCGACCGATACATCTTCTACTTCCTTTTTCAACATAAACCCCTTTACTTCCATCCGATAGGGCAAATCCACATGCCCATCGGCAATAATAAACGAATGGGCCAGCTCATCGGCATAGGCAGCGAGCTCGGCATCATCCATCTTGGAAACATCTTTTTTGGTTTGTTCAGATGGCGAACTACATGCCACGGCAAGGATAAGCGTAAAGAGAAAAGGTATTTTTTTCATTTCTATATTGGTTTAAGCGACGTGAAGATAAAATAAAAAACCCCGGCTCGAAAGCCAGGGTTCAATTTCGTATAGCACGTCCGTTTTACAGGGCTGCCTGGTTCAGAATAAATTCAAGTTCGATATTATCGCCCTGATTAAATGTTCCGGTAATGGCTTTTACGTTTACAAGACCGGTAAGTCCGGCACTGGTCTTGAACGCAAACGTATTGCCTGCTGCTAATGATTTTTCGATGGCTACTCCATCCACACCGAAATTAACTGAAGATACAACGGCATCTACATCCGCAACCGTGGTAATGGCCAGGTACTGTTCGGCAGTCAGGGTAACAGCTACCATCAACGTTTCATTTTTTGTCCCCCATGCTGAAATGTCGTAGACAGTTGCAGGGTATACCGAAGGTGAAGCCAGGGTCGCAAGGTTATTGCCACCATAGTAGTAACCCAGGTCAATATCGGCAGAAACCGGTGTTGTAGTTCCGTTTACATCGCCAAGGCTATAAGTAGTATTGGTCGCAATTGAATAAAATGATTGTGACGTCTTGTCTAGAGTAGGTGCATACAACAAAACAGCCGTCTGAACTTTTGCATCAGGTGATGTCGTCAGGATGGTCAGGGTAAGCACTTCGCTTGTCTGGTTCAGATCATCGGTGGCAGTAGCCTCAATTGTTAGGGTTTTGCCTACAAAAGCCTGTTCCAGATCGATGCTAACCGGCCCGAAGGTATACGAAGTAGGGGTGGTACCTGATTCCCTTGAGTGAATGGTATCTCCGATTGAAACCCCATCCAACAAAATATCTGCAGAGAATGTATTGAAAACGCCCGGAGCATCTACTACAATGCTAAAAGACGCGGATGAACCTGGCTGGCCAGTAAACGTATTGGAGGCGTCAAAGTCAGTACTTTGCAAAGTCAATGTAGGTACTCCTGCTAAAGTTTCAGGATCGCCATCACAGCTGTACAGCCCAACTAATGAACCCACAACTGTCAATAAAAGCAGATTTCGAAAAAGGTTTTTCATAATTTAAAGATAGTTTATATAAAAGATTTAGTTTTTGTACAACACTTTGGTTCAAACGTTTGTTTTTACGACATGTTATATTTTATCCTTCAATAACAAAAGTGGAAAGAATAATTGTTAAAATAGTGATATTTGATGTTTTTATTGAATTTTTTTTCTTTAATTGCTAATTAAGCTTCCTGATTAACTAAATTCAAACAACGGACACTGCAAAACACGTTGGGGTTGATAAAGTATTTAAAAATATTTTAAGGTGAAAGCAAACATTTACGGCTTATTA
>JAOUOM010000383.1 GCA_029880385.1 Cyclobacteriaceae bacterium
GCATTATTTGCTTTCATAGCAAAAAGAAAAACAGTCATACGAAAGCGTACCAACCTGCCTACAGGTCGCCGGTAAAGAGCGCAAAAAGTCCCTGTCTAGCCCCGGGCGTGGGCAGCACGCAGGCCGGCGCGGAGCACGGGCGTACAGGTGCCCGGAGGCCAGCCGGTGCCGCTCCTCGTCGCCGACCGGAGCATGCAAAAGCAAGGAACCGGCTACATACCCGCCGATAGTGGTCATTTCCCGGATGGCTTTTACCGTTAATGTATTCTTTGGTGAGGCCTGTCCTGTTTTATTGCTACTTTTCACCTCACATTACCCGTAAATGAAATCATGAAAAAGACCTTGCTTTTCCAAACCATATCCCTGGTCATGTTGGGAATAATGGTTTATGCACCTGTGCGTGCACAAAAGAGTAAAAACAATGCCGCTGCCTATACACCCGTGACGGATGATAAACTTGGTGGTATGGAATGGCGCCTGGTAGGGCCGTTTCGCGGGGGACGCTCGGCTACCGTAACCGGCGTAACCGGAAAGCGCAACCTCTACTATATGGGCACAGCCGGCGGCGGAGTATGGCAAACCTCGGACGGTGGACAAACCTGGGGGTGTATATCGGATGGCTTTTTTGGCGGATCCATCGGGGCCGTGGCCGTCAGTGACAAAGACCCCAATGTGATCTATGTAGGCGAAGGTGAGCAGACAGTCCGGGGAAATGTGTCATCAGGCTGGGGTATGTGGAAAAGTACGGATGCCGGCAAGACATGGAAATCCATCGGCCTGAAATCGACGGAGCACATCGCACGAATCCGGATCCATCCCGACAATCCTGAGATTGTCTATGTGGCGGCCATGGGCAATCTGTGGAAACCCAATCCTGACCGGGGCGTGTTTCGCTCGGTGGATGGGGGGCAGACATGGAAAAAAATCCTGTATGTCTCGGACAAGGCCGGATCGGTCGACCTGGTACTGGATCCCAACAATCCGCGTATCCTCTATGCCAATACCTGGCAAATAAGCCGGAATGGCTACCGGATGGATAGCGGGGGGCCTGACAGCAAATTGTGGCGGAGTTTTGACGGGGGCGATACCTGGGAGGAAATCACCCAAAAAGCCGGACTGCCCGATGGTACCTGGGGGATTTCCGGCATTGCCATTTCGCCGGTCAATTCCAATCGCATCTGGGTGATCGTGGAAAATAAAAAAGGAGGGGTATACCGCTCAGATGATGGTGGCGAAACCTGGAAGTACCTCAACAGCAACAATGCCTTGCGCCAGCGGGCATGGTATTACTCACGAATCTATGCCGATACCCAGAATGAGGACCGGGTCTATGTGGTCAATGTAAACTATCACCGGTCGAACGACGGGGGCAAAACATTCGAGACGTTTAATGCACCTCATGGCGACCATCATGACATGTGGATCGACCCGCTGGACAACCAGCGGATGATCATGGCCGATGATGGGGGAGGACAAATATCGGTAGATGGCGGTGCCAGCTGGTCTACGCTCTACAACCAGCCTACGGCGCAGTTTTACCGGGTGACGACCGACAATCATTTTCCGTTCAGGATTTTAGGTGCGCAGCAGGATAATTCGACCGTCCGGATCCTGCACCGAACCTCCGGTAATGCCATTGACCAGTCGCACTGGGAGAGCACAGCTGGGGGTGAAAGTGCCCACCTGGCACCCGACCCGGACGACCCCAACATCGTGTATGGAGGTACGTACAAAGGCTATATGATGCGCGAAGACCATCATACGGGCCAGACACGTTCTACCAATGTGTGGCCTTACAATCCGGCGGGTTCCGGGGTAGAGGTCATGAAATACCGGTTTAACTGGAACTTTCCGTTAGCCTTTAGCCCGCACAATTCGGATAAACTGTATGCCGGTTCCAATTACCTGCATGTGACGTACAACGAAGGGCAGAGCTGGGAGGTCATCAGTCCGGACCTGACGCGAAATGATCCCGAGACCCTGAAATCGTCGGGAGGGCCCATTACCCAGGATAATACGGGTGTGGAGTACTACGGCACCTTGTTTGTGATCACCGAAAGCCCGTATGAAAAGGACGTGATCTATACGGGTAGTGATGACGGACTGGTGCACGTGACACGTGATGGGGGCAAAAACTGGCAAAATATTACGCCACCCATGTCGCCCAAATGGAACATGATCAATTCGATTGATGTGAGTCCGCATAACAAGGCGACCGTTTATGTGGCAGCCACTTCCTATAAATTTGGCGACTATACGCCGTACCTATACAAATCGACGGATTATGGAAAAAACTGGACGGTCATTACCCATGGCATTGATCCTGTACATTATACCCGTGTGGTACGGGCAGACCTTAGTCGACCCGGCCTGCTCTATGCCGGAACCGAGTGGGGCATGTATGTATCATACAACGATGGGAAAAACTGGCAGCCGTTTCAGCTCAATCTGCCCATTGTGTCGATCCGTGACCTGCATGTGCGTGACGAGTACCTGATCGCTGCCACGCACGGACGCAGCTTCTGGATGATTGATGACCTTTCGCCGGTCCGGCAGTTGTCGGACGAAGTGGCGAAGCGGGACTTTTACCTGTACCAGCCCAAGGCTTCCTATCGAATGGCGCAGGGAGGCTGGGGCAGGGCCGACACCAAAGTGGAGGGGGAAAATCATCCTAACGGGGTTTTGTTCAACTTTTTTGTATCAAATGCCAAAGACACGGTCAGGCTGGAACTGGCTGAAATGGATGGAGACGTGATCCGTTCATTTTCGAATTTTGCAAAAGACCGCCGGGACGCAATGACGGTGAAAAATGGCGGTAATGCTTTTGTGTGGGATATGCGCTATGCAGGCTTTACGGATTTTCCGGGCATGGTCTTGTATTCATCGCCGAACATGGGGCCAAAAGCTGTTCCGGGGCATTACAAAGCCACGCTCACGGTCAACAGCCGGTCGGTCACGCAGGAGTTTGACATCATCAAAGACCCCAGGCTGCCCAATACAGATGAGGATTACAGGAGCCAGTTTGACTTTTTGATGCAGGTGCGTGACAAGGTAAGTGAAGCACATCAGGCGATGCTGGCCATTGCCCGCATACGAAAAGAGTATGGTTTTCTGAAGGAAAAAATAACGGAACCGGGGACACTGAAGCTGATGGGCGATTTTATGAAGGAGTTGACACGTATCGAGAACAACATCCATCAGACAAATAATCACAGCAATCAGGACGCTCTCAATTACGGCATAAAGGTCAACAACCGGCTGGCATTTTTGCTGGCCGACCAGCAGCGGGGCGATTATCCGCCAACGGATCAGGCCTTGGAGGTATTTGCGGAGATGTCGGCTGAACTGGATGGAATCCTGGCCGAATACAGGTCGTTGTGCGCGGACAAAATCCCGGCCATCAATGAGCGGCTGAAGTCCATGGAACAGTCGTTTATGTCGTTGCCTGCGGGACTATAGAGGGGGTAGATTGAGGGAAGGATACAAGGGCGGCCGGGGTTTTACCCCGGCCGCCCTTGTGC
>JAOUOM010000014.1 GCA_029880385.1 Cyclobacteriaceae bacterium
GTTAGATAGCCTGGCGGCCATTCGAAGGGAAGTTGAAAATATTTATGGTGTATATGAAGTAAGCTACGTGGAATCGCTGGTAGAAAGTATCAATAAAAACCTGGCTAAGATTGGTGCGTTATTGATTGGGTTTTCAATAGTGTTACTTGTAATGGTCGTGATTTTGATTAACAATACGATCAAACTGGCCCTTTTCTCACAGCGTTTTTTGATCCGCAGCATGCAATTGGTCGGGGCTACTTCAGCTTTTATCCAGCGTCCCTTCCTTTCCCGTTCCGTTTTGTACGGGATGGTTGCCGGATCTATCGCATCCGCAAGCCTATACCTTTCCCTTTCGTGGGCCAATAAAAGGATTGATGACCTGGCAAGCTTACAAAATGACCGGGAATTGTTTATTTTGATCGGTTTATTGATTTTCATGGGAATATTGGTAACGCTTTTGAGCACTTACACAGCCATCAGGCGTTATCTCAAAATATCATTGGACGAACTATACTAAGAATGGAATTGAAACCAAATTTCGCTTTTACCAGGATCAATTACCTCCTTATGCTGGGTGGGATTGGCTTGCTGGCCATTGGATTTTTTATCATGACACTTGATACTGAAGCATACGGTTTTGGCTTCTACGGACTTACCCTCGGGCCCCTGATCGTCATGGCAGGATTTTTAATTCAGTTTATTGCTATTTTTATTAAAGGCAAACCTTCCGGCGAAGCCCCGCAATCAGAGAAGGAATGACGTGGATTGATGCATTGATCCTTGGAATTGTTCAGGGGTTAACCGAGTTTTTGCCTGTGAGTAGCAGCGGGCATTTGGAAATAGGCAATGTCCTGTTGGGTGTAGAGGGAAATACCAATCTTTTGTTTGCCGTAATTGTGCACGCAGCCACGGCCTTGAGTACCATCGTTGTTTTCAGAAAAGACATTGGGACCATTCTGGTGGAATTGATTCAATTGAAATGGAATGAGTCAGTCAGGTTTGTACTGAAAATCATCCTCTCCATGGTGCCGGTGGGTGTGGTGGGCCTTTTGTTTGAGGACGAAATCGAGAAGTTTTTTAGCGGAAACCTCCTTTTAGTAGGCTCCATGTTGTTGATTACCTCTTTCTTGTTATTCTTCACCCATTTCAAAAAGCAAAATGACCGGGAGGTTGGCTATTTCGACTCGCTCATCATTGGTTTGGCACAGGCAGTTGCCATCTTGCCGGGTATTTCCAGATCTGGGGCCACGATTGCCACAGCACTGCTTTTGGGTATCGACAAGGCCAAAGCAGCACGTTTTTCATTTCTCATGGTTCTTGTACCGATTGTGGGGGCCAGTCTGCTAAAATTGAAAGATTATTGGGAAGCACCCGTCCAGTATGAGGGCCTGTCCACGTCTTCACTTTTGGTGGGCTTTGGTGCAGCTTTTGCGGCGGGTTATCTGGCATGCAGGTGGATGATTCAGGTGGTTAAAAATGGCAAGCTTACCTATTTTGCCTTGTACTGCCTCATCATTGGTTTGATTGCCGTTTTTTCGACATTTCTATGATTATTCCGGAAGAAGGTCAATTGCTGCTGGTGAATAAGCCCTATCAATGGACGTCATTTGATGTGGTCAATAAACTGAAATACGGACTTAGGGCAAAAAAGATAGGGCATGCAGGTACGTTGGATCCGCTCGCGACAGGTCTCCTTATCATTGGGATAAATAAATTCACCAAAAAACTCAATGAAATACAGGGACTGGACAAGGAATACGTGGGCGTATTTGAACTGGGAAAAACAACCCCTTCCTATGACCTGGAAACAGCCTTTGATTCTGAGCTCCCAATCGAAGGCATACACGAGGAGGCGATCCGTCAGGCAGCTGTTGCACTAACAGGTCAGTTGTCGCAGGTTCCCCCGGCTCATTCTGCGATCAAAGTAGATGGGCAGCGGGCATATAAACTGGCTAGACGAAAGCAGGAGGTGGTTCTGAAATCGCGGCAGGTTACCATTTATGAATTTGAAATCATGGAGATCAGGCTACCCGAAGTGCAGGTGCGGATATCGTGCTCCAAAGGGACGTATATTCGTAGTTTGGCCCATGATTTTGGCAAACTATTGGGTGTAGGTGCTTACCTGAAATCGCTCGAACGTACCCGGGTTGGTGAGTTTTTATTAAAAGATGCCTACCAACTGGAAGAACTGGTAACGTTGAAGAAAAAGGACAATGAAGATCATTGAAAACCTTTCGGATATAGGCCGTCTATCATTTCCGGTGGCCACTACAGGCACGTTCGACGGTGTGCACATTGGTCACCAGAAAATTCTGAGTGACGTTGCGGCTCAGGCGATTGCCAGGGGAGGTTCAAGTGTTGTCATTACCTACTGGCCTCACCCACGCTTTGTAGTAGGAAAAAACGGGAATGGTCTGAAGCTACTTACCACGTTTGACGAAAAAGCTGCCTTTATTGCTTCCTGTGGCATTGATTACCTGGTGAAATTGCGTTTCACACGAAAATTTTCAGAATATTCATCCGAAGCATATATCCAGAAAATACTCATCGAAGGAGTGGGGGTCGGGAAACTGGTAATCGGGTATGACCATAAATTCGGAAAGGATCGTGAGGGTGGATTCGATTATCTGGTGGCAAATCAGGATCGGTTGGGTTTTGAAGTACAGGAAATTCCCCGACAGGATATTGACCATGTAGGGGTTAGCTCTACCAAAATACGAAATGCCCTGAATTCAGGCGATGTACAAACGGCCATGGAATACTTGGGGCGGCCGTATTCTTTATCAGGAATTGTAACAAAGGGTGAACAATTGGGAAGGAAAATCGGTTTTCCTACTGCCAATATTTATGTTCCGGAAGACTATAAACTCATACCGTCCGATGGCGTATATGCAGTCATGGTTTGCCTGGAAGGCCAGGAATACCAGGGCATGTTGAATATTGGCATGCGTCCGACAGTGGACGGGCACGACAGGACGATTGAAGTAAATATTTTTAATTTTGAAAGGGATATTTATGGGCTTCGGTTGGGAATAAAATTCATGGCACAACTTAGAAAAGAGCAGAAATTCCCAGGCGTAGACGAACTGAAACAACAATTGGAAAGGGACAAAGCGCAAGCCAGACTTTTTTTTGAAAATAAGCAATGAAAAAAACTCACCGGTCGGGCTGAAAAATAAATTTGTTAACAATGAAACACATGAAACCACTAAAAACAATGGTTGGGGTTTTTGCCCTGACAACCCTGATGATTTTCACCGCTTGTGATAAAAAAGGGCAGGTAATTGATCAGGTGTTGGGTTTTACACCTGACTATGATGTGAAACTAGGACAGCAGGTGGCAGCCGAAATTGAGTCTGACACGGTGGAATACCCGATATTGCCACCGGCAGATTTTGTGGATGCCTACAATTACCTGAATGCGATGAAAGATGCCATTCTGGCCAGTGACAACATCGAATACAGGGATATTTTTGCCTATGAATTGAAAATCATACAGCGGGATGATGTGCTCAATGCCTTTGCCACTCCCGGGGGCTATATTTACGTATATACCGGCCTGATTAAATACCTGGATAGTGCCGATGACCTGGCGGGTGTATTGGGACATGAAATTGCGCATGCAGAACGGAGGCATTCGATCGAGCAGATGAAAAAATCACTCTCCATCCAATTCCTGATTTCTGTTGCATTGGGCGAGGGAACAGCTGCGGATTTGGCAACGGTAGCCGGGAACCTGCTGGCGTTGAAATTTAGCCGGGAAGATGAGTCGGAATCCGATGCATACAGTGTAACCTACCTCGGGGATACCCAATATGCGTGTAATGGTGCAGCTTCGTTTTTCGAAAAACTGGAAGCGCAAAACCAGGGGGGAAGTATTCCTGCATTCCTGAGTACGCACCCATCGCCCGACACACGTGTGGCCGATATAAACGCAAAAGCAGTAGCGGATGCCTGTGATACGCTGCGGGTAGTGGAAACTGGCTTTACATACTTGGATTTCAAAAACAGCCTTCCCTGATGCGAGAAACAAAAATTACGTTTAATGTAACGCTGGATGATGAAAATATCCCTGAAAAAATCCAGTGGGATGCTGATGATAAAGGCATGGAGGGATTGTTGGATACAAAATCGATTAGTGTGGCACTTTGGGACGACCAGAAAAAGAATACATTGCGTATCGACCTATGGACCAAAGACATGACAATAGATGAAATGAAGAGATTTTACATCGACTGTCTGGGTGGAATATCACAAACACTACTTAGTTCAACTGGCGATGAGTTCATGTCTGCCGAAATCAACTCGTTGTGCGACAGGCTGGTAACGCATGTGAAATCCGAGCTTCAATAAAAAAAGTATAATACGTTTGTTACAAGCCTCCCGTAACCGGAGGCTTTTTTTGTTTGATGTTTTATTAAAATATCTTATTCTAATGCCTTCTTTAATAAGAATTTATTAATTTTTTTTACTAATATTAGTATTGTATTTTTTTAAAATCATCAAAACATGCACCTATGAATAATGCAATTACTAAATTCTTGATGGGATTTGTGTTTTCCTGTGGCTTTACGGTACTTTTCGCTCAGACGACCATTAGCGGGAGAATCACAGAGGACGGTAATAATGAGCCGCTTATTGGCGTGAATATCCTTGTGAAAGGAACCGTGTTGGGTACAACCACGGACATGAATGGTAATTTTAATCTCAAGGTAGCTGCCGCACCACCCGTGGTTTTGATTATTTCAAGCGTCGGATTTGAACGTCAGGAAATTGAAATTACACAAGCGAGTGTGACAGCACTGAATATTGTTTTGAAAGAAACTGATTTGTTGGGTCAGGAAGTTGTGGTTTCGGCCTCCCGTGTTGAAGAAAGCATCCTTCAATCACCGGTATCCATCGAAAAAATGGACATTCTCGATATTCAGTCCACCTCATCGGATTCGTATTACAAGGCAATTGCAAACCTGAAAGGGGTCGATATAGCCACCAGTTCGATCAATTTTCAAATCATAAATACCCGCGGTTTTGGTAGTACGGGAAACACCCGTTTTGTCCAGTTGATTGACGGGATGGATACCCAGGCACCTGCCTTGAATTTTCCGATTGGCAATATGAACGGACCTAGCGAGTTGGATGTGGAATCAGTTGAATTGATACCCGGGGCATCATCCGCTCTGTACGGACCGAATGCCTTCAATGGCGTATTGCTGATCAATAGCAAGAACGCCTTTGATTACCAGGGACTTAGTTTTTTTCATAAGCAGGGGTTTAATCATTTTAAAACAACATACGGCCAACCCGTGTCCCCGATGTATGAGAGTTCGCTTCGCTTTGCAAAAGCATTTAATAACAAATTTGCCTTTAAAATTAATTTGTCATACCAGCGCGCAAACGATTGGCAGGGAAATGACCCCACGGATCGCCATGCGGCCGATAATCCGCTTGCCTCAATAAACGGGGTCAATCCGGGTGCTGACCGGCTTCATTTTATGGGTGATGAGGCAGCCATCAATCTGGCAATTTTCCCCTTTTCTTCCGGGTTTAATGCTGCTGCCAGGTCTACCCTTTTCGGGCCGGGTGTTACGGCAGCCGATTACGTAGCCGGAAATGGAATAATGGATTTGCCCAATCATGTGGTGTCAATCACACCGTATAATGAAGTGGATTTGATTGATTATGGTGCTGAAAACAAGAAAATTTCCACAGGGTTGTATTACAGGATAAATGACAAAATGGAGCTTAGTTACCTGTACAATGCCGGATTTGGTACCAGTATTTATACCGGAGCCCAGCGTTATTCTCTTTCAAATTTTGGGATTCAGCAACATCGTGCGCAGTTAAGGGGTGATAATTTTTATATGCGGGCATATGGTACGTTTGAAAATTCCGGCGGATCGTACATTACCGAGTTTTTGGCCAAGCGGATCAACGATTTGGTGGTAGGATATACCAATCCTTTGTTTTATAATCAGGGAAAAGGGGATTTGACGGGCTACCTGCTTGATTATGGGATTGAATACCTCCGGTCATTGTATAATCAGGGCCTGATGCCCGGAGATGTAAATGCGCTTGCCGCAACAGATCGTCTCAATGCACAAAAAACTGCCCATGATTTTGCCAGAAATACAGTGGATGGCCGTTACATCATGAATCCGGAGACGGGTACGGTAACCGATTTCAGTACGGGGGAAGTCCTGACTTTTGAGCAAATAAAAACACGGGCACTCGCGGGCGTGGTACCCAAGGGGCCGAGTTTTGCCGACAGGTCAGCGATGTACCATGCCGAGGGTCAGTATGATTTTAAAAATGAAATCGATTTTATGGACATGCAGGCCGGTGCCAGTTTCAAGACGTACAAGCTGAATTCAAAGGGAACGATTTTTTCGGATACTGCGGGAGCTATATATATTCGGGAAATAGGTGCCTATGTACAGGCATCTAAAAAAATAAATGAGGTGGTGAAATTATCCGGATCGGTTCGGTATGATAAAAACCAGAATTTCAAAGGCCAGGTAAACCCACGCTTGTCGGGAGTATTTACCGTGGCAAAAAACCATAATTTCAGAACCTCTTTCCAGACGGGCTTTCGAGTTCCTACCACACAGGGGCAGTATATAGACCTTGACATCATTTCCTCACGCCTGCTTGGCGGGCTTCCTCAGGTATATGAATCATGGAACATTCCAAGGATAAGTCCTACCGGACAATATTTATCCTTCAAAGGGGGATCGGTTTTTGAATTTCGCAATGCGATTTTTGGCGGGCAAACACCCGCTCAGGCAGCTTCCCTGCTAGTGCCCTTTGATATGGCACGTCCTGTAATTCCGGAAAAAGTAAAATCCTTGGAGATAGGGTATAAAAGTCTGATACAAAATAAGGTGATGGTTGATGCCGTCTATTATTACAACAATTATACGGATTTTATTACGCAGGAAATGGTAGTGATTGCTACGGATGACGGCACAGGAAATCCCAATTACCTGTCCATGCTGACGAGCGATGCCATCGACGGGAGTACAAAATCAACCGCATTGGCCGTATATACCAACCGTACCGACAAAGTGCAGACACAGGGGGCAGCCATTGGGCTGGATTATAGCCTTCCCAGGGGGTATTCTGTGGGAGGAAACTATAGCTGGAACAAGTTCATAAGTGGATATGACAACAATACACTCAATGATTTCAATACACCCGAAAACAAGTTTAATGTCAATTTTGGGAACCGGAAAGTGACGGACATACTTGGGTTTAACCTCACCTACAGGTGGCAGGAAGGATTTGAATGGCAGTCGAGTTTTGCACGCGGCATGGTGCCTGCCTATCAGACCATGGATGCGCAGGTCAGTATTCGGCTAAATGCCCTGAAATCTGTCATGAAAATAGGAGGATCCAACCTGTTAAACCATTATTACATACAGAGCCTTGGGGGGCCGAGAATCGGAGCGATCTATTACCTCTCCATCACATTTGATGAATTGATGAATTAATTAAAACCAAAATTTGTATCTTAAACCCGCTGAGTGAAGCGGGTTTTTTTATTGAATGATCAGGATGAATACCAGAAGAGAAGGTTATCGGTTTTGGGCAGCCGGGAGAGAAAAACTCAATATCATCGTTTTCGGGACAGATACCCCGGCAGGGCGAAGGTTTGATGTGTGGCTGTTATGGATCATTATGGTCAGTATTTTGGCCGTGGTGCTGGAGAGCGTACGGGAGCTGAATGTGGCCTATGGCAACGTGTTTACGCTATTGGAATGGGGATTTACCCTTTTTTTTACCGTTGAATATTTACTGCGGTTATTTATATCACGAAAGCCATTAGGCTATGCATGGAGCTTTTTTGGGCTTGTGGATCTGATCGCGATCATCCCTACTTACCTGACCTTGTTCTTTTCAGGGGGCAGCTATCTTGTGGTAATCCGGGCAATTCGCCTCCTTCGTGTTTTTCGTATACTCAAATTATCCCGCCAGTTGAGTGAAGCCCAGTTGTTGGGACGTGCATTGGTAGCCAGTCGCTACAAAATAATGGTGTTTATGGGGGGTGTTTCTGCCTTGGTGCTGATCATGGGCACGCTCATGTATATGATTGAGGGAGGAGAAAATGGATTTACCAGTATACCCCAGAGCATTTACTGGGCGGTGGTGACAATTACGACGGTGGGGTATGGCGACATAGCCCCCCAGACTGTTTTAGGTCAGGGGTTTGCTGCCATTCTGATGCTGATGGGCTATGCAATTATTGCGGTGCCAACCGGTATTGTGACGGCCGAATTGACAGCCGAAGAAATGAAAAAAAGGAAAACAAAAGTCTCAAAAAACGTTACATGCATCAATTGTGAATCCTACGACCATGATGAATCGTCCCTGTATTGCAAGCATTGTGGGAGTAAATTGAGGGAATAAAAAAACCTGTCCATGACGGACAGGTTTTTGCTTGGTGAATGTATCGTTTATCAGGGTGCTAATACACCGGCAATGGCATGAATGGCACCGTTTGCATTTGAAACAGCATTAAACAAAGCCAATTCTGCATCCAGATTGTTCAGTGAAGCGCCTCCGTCTGCAAGCGTTACATCTACATCGCCATTTGAGTCGATATAGATACCAACACCATGTTTGGCCGGAACAATTTGCGTATTATTGAAAATGGTCAATTTTCCAAAAGTCACACCATCCAGTGTATAACGCGTATTGAATGTTTTGCCGGTCGTAAGATCGGATTCCAATATTTCCTGCATTACAATGTGATTACTGATGATGCCATACCATTGCTGTCCGGTAAAGGAATTGGCAGTAAGCGAACCTGCTGCAAATGTTGCGTTGGTTGGGGCAAATACCGCATGTTTGGTTGTACCGATTAGAACCGAAGACAAAGTAGGCAGGCTATTAACCGTTGCAAATGTGTCGGCCTTTAATATACCGGCAGCTAATGTAGTGAAATCGGCACCCAGCATAAAGGTTCCAAGGTTTGTGCCCAGCAAGGGGGTAATTTTTTCTCCAATACTGGGGGGAATCATCACACTTCCCACTATGTGCATGACACCATTGGTTGCCAGACTGTCAGCTATTACAATTTCAATGGCCTTGTTGGATGAACCGGTAAGCAGGGTTCCATCCGCATTCACCACGATGGATTCTCCCTGTACTGTGCTGATGCTGGTACCGGATGTCAGGTCGGCCTGGTCGTAATGAACCGCGGCAATGTGATAAGCCAGTACACTTTTGATAATATCCGGATTAATGGATCGAATATCTGAAGGGAAACCGGGAGTAGCCAGTAAGCTAATAAAGGCGGCATTGTTAGGAGCAAAAAATGTAAAATCGCCGGTTCCTGATAGTTCATTTACCAGGTTTGGGAATAAATCCAGGTATTTTTCGAGGGAGTCAAGTGCAGGTTGGTTGCGTACGATTTCCATTATTTTGCTTGTAGGGACAAACACAGGATCTGGTAGTTCGATTGTTTTATCACAGCTTCCGAGCACAATCAGACCTCCGGCTATTCCTAGCATAGCAAGAAATCGAAGGGATTTAAAAGTCTTCATCATATGTTGCATTTTTTTGGTTTTAACAAATGTACATAATTTTTAATGTGAATCCCTGCTGATTTTCTTGGATTTATTTGGTCAAACTGTTTTGATCCAGATCAAAAAACGGCATGACGGCTATCATAGGTATCGGGAAAAATTTTAGCCACCTTTAATGCAGACCAAACGAAAGGGAAACCATGAAAACCAGTATTCCCCATCAACACCTTCATTTTGAAAAGAGCCTTCCTCATTCGCTTGAGGCAAATGAAATCCTGACTCCCGTCAAGCAGATGGAGCACCTGATTCAGGATTTGATGAAGATCAAGGAAACCAAATCGGAAAGCTATCATACCAGCACTACCCTGTATTTTTTTATCGGATTGACCATAAGTCTGTTGTTTTCTTTTACTGTGATCAATTGGAAAACGGATACCCGTGGCTCCCGGATTGATTTGGGCCAACTGACCAGTGATTTTGATGAGGTGATGGACGTACCGGTAAGCCAGCAACCACCACCTCCGCCTCCCAAAATGAACGAAGTTCCCCCGCTTTTGGTAGAGGTATCCAATGAGGAGGTCATTGAAGAAATTGATTTGAAACTGGATGTGGAAGTGACAGAGGAGACAGTCATCGAGGAAGTCATTGTTTCCTTTGAAATCGAAAAACCAGTAGAGGAAAAGGTGGATGAAGTATTTACCATCGTGGAAAACTGGCCAACCCCCGTGGGTGGCATGGAGGCATTTTACAAATACATTGGCGAAAACATATCCTATCCAAACCAGGCTCGTCGTTTGGATGTATCAGGATTGGTCTTTATGCAATTTGTAGTGGAAAAGGACGGGCATATTACGGATATTAAAGTGGTAAAAGGAATTGGAGCCGGTTGCGACGAGGAAGCCATCCGCGTATTGCAAAATGCCCCGGCCTGGAACCCCGGAAAGCAACGGGGACGACCTGTACGGGTGATGATGACGGTACCCATCCGGTTTGTCCTTCAAAAGTAGAAACTAATCTGGTATGGTTGGTTTGGTCTTTTTTTTGGCCCCGTCTTTGGCAGACGGGGTTTTTTCATGGCTATTTACTACCAAAGAAAGTCAGAGGCTGAGGAAAAGTTGGTTGTTTGATTGAAATGTCAGATTTATAGAAAGAATTATTGAAGATATTTCAATTTTACACCTTCTGTATTAAAAATATTAAAATATTATTTCTGAAGGTTGTTTTATGAACATACATTCTTTTACATTTGAGCTCAAATACAGAACAATTGACACGAATTAGCAATATCATTCCCATTATTATTCTAGTCACGACGACTTAGGGGGTGGTGTTGCATCAAAATATTGAACATACAAGCGCCATTCCCATAGGATGGCGTTTTTTTTTAAAACATGCGATAATTGGACAGCCATGTATTTCAGTACGGACAGTACAGTGTTTTTGGATGGAAATTGGATTCATGCTTCTGAAGCCAATGTCACGCTATATAGCCAGACACTTCATTACGGATTTGGAGTTTTTGACGGGATGCGATCCTATAAAAATGCAGATGGATGCAATATTTTTAAGGCGCGTGAGCATTTTGCCCGGCTTTCAGATTCCTGCCGTCAGCTGGGGATCCAATTGTCCTATACACCCGAAGAGCTGGTCGAAATAGCCTATCAATTGCTAACGAAAAATCATTTGTATACAGCCTATATCCGTCCATTGGTTTTTTTAGGCCCTAATATGGAGTTGAATTCCGAATCTTCGGTTCATGTATTTATGGCCGCCTGGCCTTGGAAAAAATACCTGGGCTATGAGCCCATTAACATCATGGTTTCCCAATACCAAAAACAGGGAGACAACCACAGCTCCATCAATGCCAAAATTGTAGGAAACTATGCTCCTGCCATACTTGCCACAAACCAGGCAAGAAAACTTGGCTATGACGAGGCACTGCTCCTGGATGAAAACGGATGCATCGCCGAGGGGCCGGCAGCCAATTTTTTTTATGAAAAGGACGATATACTGTATACCCCCACCACCAGATGTGCACTTCCCGGCATTACGCGAAAAACAATTTTTGACCTGGCAGCACAATGGGACATTCCGGTGGTTGAAAAAGATATTACGGTAGAAGAAGCATACAAGGCAGACTATGCCTTTTTTACCGGGACGGCATCTGAAATAACACCGATCGGTTCAATAAACGGGGAACGCATGAAAAAATCCTGGGAAGACTCACATGCCTACAGTCTCTATATGATGTACCGACAGCAGGTGATGTATGATGAGTTTCAGGGTCTTACAATTGTATAAAAAAGAATTATGGGAGGGAATTTAAATAAATACAGCAAGGTAATTACACAGGATCCAAGTCAGCCGGCCTCACAGGCCATGCTTTATGCCGTGGGGCTCAAGGACGCGGACATGGACAAGGCACAGGTGGGTATTGTGAGTACGGGATTCGAAGGAAACCCCTGCAACATGCACCTGAACATTTTGGCCCATCAGGTCAAAAAGGGTGTAAATGAAGCCGGACTTGTGGGCTTGATTTTTCATACCATCGGGGTGAGCGATGGTATATCCAACGGCACCGAAGGTATGAAGTACTCGTTGATCTCACGGGATATTATTGCCGATTCCATTGAAACGGTGGTACAGGCCCAATACTACGATGCCGTGGTGCCAGTTGTAGGGTGTGATAAAAATATGCCAGGAGCCATAATGGCTTTGGGTCGCCTTAACCGGCCTGGTTTGATGGTATATGGAGGAACCATCAAGGCTGGA